>CAKZNV010000120.1 GCA_937132085.1 uncultured Rubritalea sp.
AAGGCCTTTGCCTCCACCTTCTTGGCTTCCGGCTTATTCTCCATCATATAATACATCACAAATCCACCCACAGCTAATATGACCAGAGCTAAAACAATCACAATGAACAGGTGATTTTTCGTTTCTGTTAGATCAGGAAGATCTGGCAAATGACTCGTATCGTGATCCATATCAAACGGATCTGCTTCAAGTTTGTTTTCGTCCGGTTTCATATTATTTTCTCCCTACTGTTCTAAATTCTCCACCCAATGCGAGGTGTAAGTTCACCCGATTATCTAACTGCACTCTGCGCAGTAGAACTAGGCTTGATGCTATATCTATCTTATTGTTCTGCGCTGTCAGCACCGTGAGTAGATCCACATTTCCTGTCACAAAATCTTCCTCAGAAGAGCTAGCAGCCTCGCTCGCTAGTTTGTTTGCCTTCTCTAACTCCGTTATACGTTTAGCCAGCCACCTATCAGCAGCTAAGGCAGACTCCACCTCACCAAATGCTTTAAGAACAGTGGATTGCAGTTCAGCTAATGCCTGTCGCTCTCTAGAAGTTCGAATCGACAACTCCCCCTTCACCTGACCACCAGTCAGGATATTCTGCGAAATGTTAGCCCCGATCGACCAAACACCAAATTGACTGCTCAGAATTTTGCTAAGAGAATCCGTGTTACTGCCGCCATTACCCGTTAGCTTGATCTGTGGGAAAACCGCAAGTCTCGCCTCTCGTATACTTTTACCTGTCGCAGCATAGCGTCTCTCCGCCGCCAGTATATCCGGCCTACGCATCAAAAGCTCCGATGGCAGCCCAGATGGTGGTTTAGCTGGCACTCTTGGTAATTTAACCGATCCCTTTAAACTGGCTGATGGATACCTGCCAACTAGTAATTCTAACTGTCGTTGCGCAGCCTCCACATCACCACCAGTCTTTGCCTTATTAGCTAAACTCGTTGCCAGATTTGTCTCAGCTAAACGCAGCTGAGACGCCGCTCCGCCCTCTTCTGTTAGAGCTGACTCAAATCGTTCTCTAACCGCCTCTAAAGTCTTCTTCCTCAGCTCATGCGCCTGACTAGCCAGATTATTTTGCTCATGCGCTTCACAGAGTGCGAACCATGCCTTACAAACTCTAGCTGCCAACGATGACTCCGCCGCCCTACGCTCCAGCTCCACAGCCTGAGCATCAGCCACAGCGGCCGACACACCAGCACTCACTCGGCCCCAGATATCTGGCTCCCAGCTCACCATCAGATCCAGACCATAAGTATTACTAGTCTGAGATCCGCCAAATGGAAATCCTACGAACACATTCTTACGACGGTTTCCATCCAGCCCCACGCTTGATTTTAATCGACCTGAAGCACCAGCGATATAAGCAGTCTGCTGTGCTTGCTTAACCCGCTCAGCGGCCACTCGCATATCTGGATTTGAAGTCACAGCTTCGTTCACTAGCCTGCTAAGTTTCGCATCGCTAAATCTCTTCACCCAGTCTCTATCCACCCCACTACGACCTTCCTTAGTAGCCGTCCATCGACCATTGCCATCAGTCATCCCACTCACATCGTTCAGCCGTGACTCAGGCGCTTTAGTCACCACGCACCCTATCACTAGTGAGCAGGTCGCTAACATTGCGGCACAGTTGGTGTATCGTTTTGAATTTTTAGTAATCATGCCTCTAGACCTCCTATACAGTAATCGATCATTCGCTTCAGAGTCGTTTCAAAGTCAGGCTCACCACAGGCACCTTTAGTCACCTCCACCAGCCGCTCACCGTGCATTAAAGTATGAGCCATGACACCAAAACTAAAGTGCAGGCGCCACATTAACTCTTGCTGGCCTACATGAGGTAAAGCTTGAGACAGAGCTTGAGTGAATTTCTGCACCATGATCGAAAATTGTTCCACCGCTTCGGCAGGAAGATTACTCCCTACATCCGACATTATTCGGCCACAAAACTTTGCAAACAGCGCCTTATTCTCACCACTCTCATTCATGACCATCAGAAAGGGACGCATAAACGCATCCAGTGTTTCCACTACAGGTATGACTCCATCACTCTCATCAGCCCTCTGCTGAGCAACAGCTAGTAGCTTCATTCTCTCAGTCATCACAGGCATCATGTGCCGCACTATCACCGCATCGATAAGAGCATCTTTACCACCAAAGTGATAATTCACCGCCGCCACATTAGCCTCAGCTTCCGCCGTGATCTCTCTTAAAGAAACAGCCTCAAAGCCCCTCTGCGCAAACAAACTCTGTGCAGCACACAAAATTCGTTCCTTCGTTTCCTCACTATTTCTTATCTTAGACATCTGATTTAATGCAAATCTGCACTAGATCAGAAAATTAGTCAAACAAGAGAATGAAACAGATGTTTCACTAAATCATCCTCTCGCACACTTAGCGTAGAGCTCGGTGGAACAAATCTCTGACTAAACGATGGCAAAGACTGGCTAGCTCTGGATCATAGCGATCGCCTTCATCACGCATGAAGGCATGTTGACCATTTAGCTCATGCCAGCTGAAGTTAGCCTCTTTCTCGTTTAATGTGCTGTAGAGTAACTTCCGACCATCCAGAGGGACATGTGGATCTTGTCGCCCCCAGACAAACATCAACTCTCCTTCAACTTCGCCAAGTAAATCTATAGTTTGCGGTTTGGTGCCAGCAGGCATGGTCGATGAATGGATATCTGTCGCATAGAGACAAGCCGCAGCTTGGACTCGTGGATTCAGAGCTGCTCGACATGCTAGATGTCCACCTAGACAAACTCCAAAACTACCTAATGAGCCATTACAGAACTCTTGCCCATCCATCCACTCGACGATGGCGACCGTGTCAGTATCATGATCACTCAGAGCTTTGGTAAATTTATCATCATTCCCTTTATCCTTCCCCACATCATCATAGGCCAGCACAGTTCCGATGCTATTGAGTTCATGGAAAACCTCTGGCACTACAACCACATAGCCTTGCCCAGCTAGATAAGCCGCCGTGCGTGCGATTGGCTCAGTGATCTGAAAAATCTCAGAATAAAAGATCACCGTCGGAAATGCTCCCTTAACCGTAGGCTGTATCACGCTGCAACGCATCTCGCCTGTGGCTGTTTCTAATTCAACAAAAGATTGAGTAACTGTCATGCTGTGAAAAATAGTCACCTACTCTCCATTTGCCTAGAATTTAAAATAAAAACGACACTCTGTCGTTTACCTACCCTCCCTCTCTCCCTCTTTCATCACCCCAGCTCCCGCATCGACCACAGCTCTGCGCCCTGCTCTCCACCTGTCTGTTTATACGCAGGGACTCTACTCCCGCTACTCTTTCTATCTTCCTTCAGATAACCACCTCTCAGCCTCCCCACCACATCACTCACAAACCGTTTCCCACCGATCACCCCACCATCCACAAAGTAACGAGTCTTACATCGCAGCTTCTCAGCCAGACTCAACTCACCACCACGCTCCTCCTCAGCCTCCCGCTCTTCCTTGCTAAAGCCTCTACGCAGCTTCTTACCTTGCATATTACAAACCTCCTCACCATCCTCGAACAAGATCAACCGATACCTCTGAGCCACACTCCTCCAGCCATAATGCTCCGGAGTAGGGAACCCCACCCAGCCATCATAAGCCGTATTGATTTCACCTTGATTATCTCGCTCCTGCATCACCCTAGCTAAGCCACGCCTAGCCAGCTCTCCACGCTTCCCTCCAGCCACTGCCTCAGCATAGCTACACCATCGGTAGTCCTTAGAATCCTTTATCATTCCCGCCCTCACAGGATTCAGATCTATATAAGCTGCCATCACCCTGGCCGCATGACCATCCTCCACCAGCACACTCTTATAGCGAGCCTCCCACAGCGTTCCTTTCCGGCCATTATTAGCATTATACCATCGGGTAAATCTCTG
>CAKZNV010000121.1 GCA_937132085.1 uncultured Rubritalea sp.
ACTGTGCCTGCCTTTGCTTTTTGCAGCATGCTATTCCTGAGTTTCGTATCATTTGTGCCTACTTTTTCTTCAGTCATTATGTCCGCGTATTCGAGCGTGGAGACCTCATAGTATTCTATATAAACACGGATGGATTTAGGAGCATGAGAGGATACGGATTCACCAGAAGGATCAAAATCCTGCTGAGCCTGAGATAGTGGTAAAAGAGCGAGTAGAGCAGCAACGGAAACAAACGGAATGAATTTCATACTAGAACATAGGGTATTTCGTAAACACAGTTACAGCCTAAAGTAAGTTTCCGTGATTGAATGACTTTCTCTGAATCGCTAAGCTTATCCTTATGAAAAATAGACACTGGATAATAACGTGGGTGTGCTTGGCTATCTTTAGTTTAAGAATTAGCGCAGCTGAGGCTGAAGTAGGGGCTCTCGAAGCTATGACTAAAGCGTGGGTCGAATCATATAATTCTAACAAACTAGCAACGATGATGGAGTTCTACGAAGACAGCGATAAACTGAACATCCTCGTATCAGTCGGAGTATCTAATAAGGGAAAGGCGGAATACAAAAAGCTGTTAGCTCAAGACCTAGCTCACATCAATTTTTTCGACTCTAAATTAGAAAAGCTCTCTGTTAGAGAAATGGATGAATTCGGAGTCGTGGCATTTGTTCACAAATTTAAAGCCAAAGTCAAACAAAGCGGCGAGATCTTCCAAGTGCACATCCGCACAACCATGACTTGGCGGAAAATTGATGGTAAATGGCAAATCATCCAGGAGCACTCCTCTCCCATCATAGATATCCCAAGGCATAAATTAATAGACGCTGGGGATAGCTAGGAAAAGTAATAGCAGTAGCTCCACGTGACGTCCTTTGCCTACTACGATCCTGCCTAGAGTCAAAGCGTCATCACATTAAATTTACCCTGCAAACTGGTCTTCGATAAATGCTTCACACAGATCAATCGTAGCTTGGATGCCTTTTTTGTGTGTGCGCTCAGTGCTGTGAGATGCTGCTACGCCGGGTCCGATGAGTCCCACTCGGAGATCATTTCCAGCGGACAATGCGGCTGAGCCATCTGAGCCGTAGTATGGGTAAACGTCTTGCTTGTAGGGAATGTTCTTCGCTCTGGCGAGGCGCACTAGAGATTGTCGCATTCTGTAGTCGTAGGGGCCTGTGGAGTCTTTAGCACAGATGGAGCATGAGACTTCATTGCCTTCACAGGCGTCGCCCAGCACTCCCATATCAATCACTAATAGATCCGACACAGACTCTGAGTATCCACAGGTTCCACCATGGCCGACTTCTTCGTAGTTTGAGAAGAAGATCTCTACTGGGATGTTCTTTTCTGCATACTTTTTCGCCAGCTCCATAATGACGAGACAGCCTGCTTTGTTATCGAGAAATCTGGATTTGATGTAGCCGCTCGATAGCTCTTCGTAGTTAACATCGAGGCAGATAATATCGCCGATGCAGATACCTAGGTCTGCGACGTCGTTACCACTAGTGACTTCCTCATCTAGCCTGATGTGCATGTTGCTGAGGTTTCTGTTGGTCGCTTCACGAGATCTGTTGGTATGAGACGATGGATCATTAAGTAGGATAGTTCCTGTAAATGTCTTATCATCTAGGGTGCGAATGCGAACATATTCACCTTCAGCGCCAGTGAGGGAGAGCCCCCCTAGTGGGGAAAATGTGAGAGTTCCGTCAGATTTGATTCCAGAGACGATAGCTCCTAAAGTATCGATATGCGCTGCGATGGCTAGAGTCGGATTGTCACCTAGTTGGCAACGAATTGCACCCTTATTAGTCTGCACAGGTGAGTGACCTAACTCTTTCAAATAGCTCATCACATAATCACAAGCATCATAGGTGTAACCAGATGGTGAATCGATTTCTAGAAGCTCCTGAAGTGTGGTGTAGTTGGTCTCTGACATACTGTTTACTTAGTGTGATTCAGTATGGATTTCCATCTAAAAAGTAAGCTCAGTGAGCTCTCAGCAGATTCTTGACCGAGCACCTTGAGAGAGATAGGGTTCAATTATGAAATTATTGGCTAATCTATTTATGATCATCACTCTCGTGGCTACTTCATTAAGCACTGGAAAAGACGCATGGTTTGTCGATTCTACTCTTGTCTATGAGCGAGGTAATCAGCTAAGTCAGCAGTATCTTGCTAAAAATGCTCCCAGTTTTTCTAAACAGCATGAACAAATTCTTCCGTGGATTGTTAGAGTTGAGTTCCAGCATGACATCACAGAGGAAAGCGTGACTTCTAACCATGGCACAGGAGTCATTCTTAAAGGAGGGCTTGTTCTCACTGCCAAACATGTGATGACTGAACATATAAAAGATCCGTCGGCAGAAACTCGAATTTTTCTCACGACTGTTGATGGAAGAGTATTTCCCGCAAGCGTGGTGAAGTCTGGGAAAAAGGATTGGGTAGTTCTCAAAATGGAAATTGCACCTGAGCAAGAAGCCATGCTGAACTCTCCGATTAAGATAGCTAAACCAGCAGCCAAAGAAACTTGCGTATTCCTAGGCTACCCAGCTCGACTTGGCATAGATAAGCAGGGGAAAGTTCAGGCATTTCATAAAGGAGATCTGAAGAATAACATCCCTGTGAGCCAGCTCAACCCGATGGTAGTAGTCGGAGCTGTCACTGATACCGAGGCACTGTATATCAATCCACTGGCTGGATTCCCTCCAGTAGGAGGCATGAGCGGAGGACCTGTCTTTAATCTCAAGGGCGAAGTCATCGCTGTTCAAAAAGCGATTACTAAAACAGCAGACGACGCCACAGGCAAGGTGCTGAGTTATCGAATAGATGCTACCTCATCAAGCGACATCACTCTCCCTACACCTAATGCGTCAACTAAGTAGAGGCAACACCCTGTCGCCTCTACTGTAAGTTACAGAGCTTGCTGAAACTGCTCTATTTTCTGGTTTAGTTCTTGGCTGAGGGCTTCATCTTTTATCCCGTCTTCGGAGAAATTTTCATAGAATGATGGTAGTGAAAAATCTGCGATAACATTAGCTCCTTGGTGTGGGTAGAGTTGTTTTGCTGTGCCTAGGACACTGGATCCACCTCTACCTCCTGGCGAGGTCGCTAGGAGTAACATCGGCTTGTTTCTCCAGAGCTTGGCATCGATTCTAGAGAGCCAGTCAACAGCGTTTTTAAAGGCCGCTGAGAATGATCCATTGTGCTCAGCTAGAGAGAGGACAATGCCATCTGAAGCCTCGATTACTTCGCTGAGAGCCGTTGCATTTTCTGGGATGCCAGATGCTTCTTCTAGATCCACTCCGTAGAGAGGTAGTTCAAATTCATTGAGATCTACGATGCTAGCTTGGGCACCTTTGACCTGCTGTGCGGCATAGTAGGCCAACGTTCTATTGATGGAGTTGGAGCTATTGCTACCTCCGATTGCGATGATGTTTTTCATGATTAGATTATGTTAGTTTAGAAGGTTGAGAAATTTAGCACGAGCATTCCATAGTAGATAAGCTGAGAGCACTGAGATGACCATTACTGGAGGAGCGAAGACTGCTCCACCTCCTTTGATGAACACATTCACCGCTATAATTCCAACAACGATTGGTCCGAGAGCTAGCAAGCCGAAGTTTCTAGTCTTAGGAATGAGAACAAGTATCGCTCCTACGATTTCAATAATTTTCACAAACTTTAAAAAGCCTGTGATGTAAATAGCTCCACCGAATAGAGCCATTGGTGAACCTTCTGGTGATTTTGGTAACGGTGGTAAGAAGTTAAAAAAGAAATTTAAGCCGAATGTTAAGAATGCGAGCCCGAGAAGCCCTGCTGCGATGTTAGGTATGTGTTTCATAATTTGTAGTGTGTAGTTTAAGTTGAATTTTGTGACATCTCCAGCTTCTTAAATCGAAATTTATTCCACAAAGCCGACCCAGCCACTCATGTAGTTTACGAATGCTTCGGAAAGTCCCTCTTGCTTAAGATAAGCTGCGCTAACAGGTGCTCGTGTAGCTGTGAATTTTGAATCCTCTTGGTAGCGATTAGGAAAATCATGGTGGAGAATAGCAGCTCTGCCGAGCATGACAAAATCTACCCCATGCTCCATCATCGCGTCACAGTCTTGAGGCTGATAGAGCTTACCTGCCACTCCTAGCTTAACGTCTTTTCTGTCCAGTTCAGTGAAGTAAGACAGTAAGGTTCTGCCTTGATACTTCTCGTCCTCAGGCTCCTTAAAACAGTCCCAAAGAGAAATATCTAGATAATCGATATCACCTTGATCGATCATCTCTTGGCAGAACTTTGTCACTTCTGTTAGAGACATTCCATTGCCCTCTGGCGATAATCTCAATCCGATACTAAACCCACTTTTACATGCAGATTTCACCCCAGCGATAATCTCCCTAACAATTCTGGTTCTATTCTCATAACTGCCACCGTATTCGTCATCACGATGATTCAACTCGGTGCTCATGAACTGCGTTAGTAGATAGCTGTGTGCACCATGAATCTCTACACCATCGAAGCCCGCATCCTGCGATCTAACAGCGGCATCAATAAAATCTTGAATCACAGCTTTCACTTCAGCATAGCTCATCGCTCTAGAATCTGTTTCTTCATGATCCGAAGGACCTACTGATCTTTCACCGATCACCTCATGAGGCGATCTAATCCCGGCATGATGTAGTTGCACCACAGAAAATGTGTCTTTTAAACTATCCGCAAGCCGCTTCATCCCTGGTAATAAATCATCGCTAAACACACCAAGCTGCCCCGGGAACCCTTGGCCTATCTTGCTCACGTGTGCAGCACAGGTCATGACCAAGCCAAACCCACCTTCTGCCCTCATACTAAGCCATTTCACCTCACCATCCGTCACACTACCATCTTCAGCACACTGATGATTGGTCATCGGAGCGAGCGCAAACCGATTTTTCATTCCATGCCCAGACAAGAAGGTGAGAGGAGAATTTAACAAATTATTCATGGGACTAAGTTGCACCCTATTCACACAGATGCAAACTTTCAGTCCTCAGATTTAGTTAGTTAATTAACTACCCATTTCCCTACAGGCTGGCATACATAGTGGTATGATTCCTAGCTTCGCAATACTCGACTCCCAGTCTACGCCAATCGGTGAAGTAACCTTACGTCGCCGCACCATGATGACCCTCGATAACCTCGTGATTCATGAAATCATGCTCGGCACTGAATTCTTGATGTCATCGCTATTCACGGTGGTCGAAGAAGCTCTTTCTACTCTCGGTATAGCAGCTACCGAAAAAGCATTTCCAGGCAATGAACAGCTCAATGTAGTGGTCGGAGGCCTAGGTCTGGGCTACACTGCCAAGATCGCTCTGGATCATGACTCAGTGAGTGAGCTCATCGTAGTTGACTACCTTCAGCCAGTGATCGATTGGCACCAAGCAGGGCTAGTTCCGCTCGGCAAGGGACTCTCAGATGACCCTCGTTGTAGTTTCGAGCATGGTGACTTTTTCAAGCGAGCAGTCCAGGCAGAAGGCTTGGGATTTGATTCCAAAGACTCAGACAAAAAACTTCATGCCATCCTGTTAGACATCGATCATTCACCGGCTCATCTACTGAACGAGCAACACGCTAGCTTCTACCTAGAAGACGGGCTTCGTAAAATGACTGAGCAACTACACTCTGGCGGAATCTTCGCCCTCTGGTCAGATGATCCACCTGAGGAAAATTTCATGAATGCACTGAACAAGGTATTTGCCAGTGTTGAGACGCATATCGTCCCCTTCAATAACCCCATCCTAGGTCGTGACTCAGAAAGCACGGTGTATGTAGCAACTACACATAAGTAGACAGACTCAGAGTATTGCAGAATATTTGTAGAATACTTGTTCTCTTTAAAACAGTTAATTTGTTTTCTTGTTAGTGCTTTCACTCCTAGATTCTAGACTTGGCTTACTTAACCTCTCACTCTATTCTGATAGAGATGAAATTATTATCCAATATCTTGATTATGCTGATCTGCATCTGCGGCTTTACAGACGCAAAAGCTAAACCCAAAACTGTTGCGTGCATTGGTGATAGTAATACTTTTCGAAAAAACTATCCTGCCCATCTACAAAAACTGTTAGGCAAAGAATATCAAGTCCATAACTATGGTGTCAGTGGTGCCTCACTACTTAGTGGCTGGAAGCTTTCTTATTTGTCCACACCAGCCTACAAGAAAGCCCTTGCAGCAAAGCCAGACATTGTAGTCATAATGCTAGGGACGAATGACTCCAGTCCATTGATCTGGAAGGATGAAGTTCGTGATAAAAAGTTCCCAGGCACTCCTTCCGAAGAATTCACTGTAAATATGCAGAAGCTAGTCAGCAGTTTTATTAGTCAAAATAAAGAGGCTAAAATCTACTTAGTGAAACCTCTTCCTGTTTTTCCAAGCAGAAGCCCGAAAGACTGGAGACATATCACTGAGGGGCGAAAAAAAGTGCTGGAAGGAGAGATTTATGAACTCGTTGAGACGCTCGCAGATAAATTGAAAATCCCTATGATTGACGCCTACACTCCAATGAAATCCGATATTGATCTAACGCAAGATGGAATTCACTTTAAAGACGCTGGCTATAAGAAGCTGGCAACGATCATCTCCACGGCTTTGTCAAAAAAGACTATGGATGTGAATGAGCACGACGCCTCTTATGAGGCAGGGAATAGCAACGCATACAACAAAGATCTACCTCAAGTATTCTCATGTGGAGATAGTATTTCCGCAGGCTATGCTCCGTTTCTAAAAAAAGAACTGAAAGGACGCTATTCTGTGGTGCACCGTAAAGATACTGGAGCGCTTTTTTCTATCCATGAAAACTATACTGGACTAGCTCCATCCCTTATATCACTGACGAATAAAGTTTTAACTTCTGATAAATACAAACCTGAATACCTCCTTCTTAATTGTGGTTTACACGATGCATATCGAGGCAAGGGAGGGATTAAGCAATATGAGAAAGACTTAAAGCAGATCATTAAATTAGCCAAGGATCATAAGGTCAAATTGGTTTGGCTGACTACTACTTATAAGGCTAAGGGTGACCCTAAAACTAAGATAGTTATCGATTATAATAAAAAAGCGATGAGGCTAATGAAGCGTGAGAAATGTGAGCTGATAGATCTCGGTGCATACACTCTCAAGCTCATCAAACGTGAGGGCCAGGCTAAAATAATGTCCAAGGACAAAGTGCATTTCACACCACTTGGCTATGAGCTCCAAGCAAAGTATATCGCTGAAGAACTGACTCGTGTCATTAAGTAGACCCATCCTGGTCCACTACTCGTAAAGCTCTGTCTATGTATCTACAACACACGTTTAAAGTAAATCTTATGGGGCGATAGAAAGGCTCAGCTTATCTTCTTTTTTGACGTCCAATTTCTTAGCGAGGCTATCGCCAGAAATCATAAGCTGTAGATATCCCTCAGGGGTGATATATGCGGCTCCTTTTCCCCTAGGAACTTCCGAATAGTGGCGGGCTACAATGAGTATTTGCGACTTGTTTCCCACGGTAAGCAGGAGCTTATCATTCAGTTTAGCTCCCAGAGTTTCGAGGTCACTCTTCACATAGGTGCTCGTAATGTTACCCCAAGATTCACTCACTCGGCTAGCTTTGCCCATCAAGACAGTGGCTGCTGTTGATGGCTTACTAGGGACTGGAGTGGTGGCATCTTTCTCGTGTGTCACAGGCTTGCCAGCTTTCCAATCTTCTAGAGCTTGGATCGCAGCGAGCTTTTCTGCATCAGCCACGTTACAGTGACCAGGACGCTCTATCTTCCACAAGGCGCAGTGTGTGTTTCCAGCTTTTTTGAAATAGTTCACCGACATTGGGCGATTCACTTCTTGGTTAATCAGTAGGATGACTGGCGCCTTGGGTTTGTAGCTGAGCTTGGGAGTGATTTCAGCTTTGGGGTAGTTTTGAAATGCTGCTCCTGTGGTGATGACTCCATCCACATTCAATGCACCTTCCGCAGCTAGGACAACGATCTGCCCACCCATAGAATTGCCGATCATAAACGTGGTGTTTGGCTTGCCTTGAATAGAGCTAACCTTTTGCTGAAGCGCTCGCAAATCGACCAGAGCATCGTCGATGATCCATCCATTGCGTCGGTATGAGGTCGAAGCTATCGTCCAGCCTTTCCCTAGCAACGACTGCTCTAGGTCTCCTTTTTCATCGAAATCCGCACTGAGAGGATTGTCTTTGCCACGATACCCATGAGCAAGAAGGAGAACTTTACCTGATGGTTTTTCGGGAACAAGGATCTTGAACTTGGCTCCGTCTATTTCACCTTCGTGAAGTTTAGGCTGCGCCCAGACAACTGTTAGAGTAGCGAGTAATAGAATGATAGCTTTCATGAGATTAGTGTTTTACTTACTTGTCATCCACTTTCTGCCCAGTTCACCACGCTCGGCATACCATTTCAGACCATAGAGGCCTTCTGACCATCCGTTTCGATAACTCCAGGTATTCCCACTAGTGTGTCCTAGCAGTGGACTGTGTTTGAAAGTAAGACGAGTGATCCCCTTCCCTTTGTCTTCTAGATGATAAGTGATCTCCGCCATCTTCTGTCCACCATGCCAGTTATGAACGAGTAATTTGTTCTTCTCTAGTTTTAGAATTTTGCTTGGTCCATCATGCATATCCTTTTCTAGAGTGCCTTTCGGATACCAACCGTAGCTGTAGATCCCTCCCACTTTTGGGTCTATCTCGCCGCTTTTTAGAACAAAATCATCGCCACTCCATTTCATCATTTCATCTACATCAATCAGTGAATTATAGAGCTTCTCTGGAGTCGATTTGATATCGATGTAGAGATTGATCACATGATCATTGTTCTGCACAGACATCACTACACCAACTTCTTTATCTTCTAACAAACAGCGTAATTTAGAGAGAGCATTATTCCAGCTTCCACGGATAAAGTTAAAGCCAGCCCAAGCAGGTCTTAGGAACTCGACACTCTTATCAGCGCCTTTGCTATCCACTGAGAAATCTATAACCAGCTTGGTAGCCACCTTTTCATCCACTGTCACCTCACTGAACTGCACCGCCAACTCGGCTGGCCAGCCATCAATGAAGAACTGTAACTTGAGAGTTTTATTCTCAACCATTTCTAAAATCTTATGTCTGCCAGAAAGATATGGGATGAGCTGAGTAATACGATAATCCTCCCCAACCTTCGCCCCAACATGAGTCGTCCCCAGCCACTGACTAGCTACTTTAACATCCGTCCAAGCCTCCCAACAAGTTTTCACTGGGGCATTAATTGTAGCTTCGATATGGAATGTTTGCATGGTTGATTTAGATTTGGCCTCTTGAGCCGGCGCTAGGTTCGCTAGAAGTGACGTTGTTAGAATCAGAGAACACAGATATTGGAATAGCATTCCATTAATTACAATAACAACAAGCATGCACCAAGCTCAATAATCGACTAGTCCCACAATTGAGTATTTCTACCATATCAACAAGCCTCTCATTTGTGAAAAATCATAATCACGCAACAAAATCACTTTGAGATGATAAAGAAGTTCCTATTGTTTTGACCTTTTAAAATACTCTTCATAGAGTGTGATCAATCAATAGTCTATCAGGTTGCATTTAGTTTTATTATGTCTTCAAGCGATTTAACATTTATTACAAACGAAAAAGGGAACACTCTTAAGGGTCGTTTTTCAGATCTTATAAAAGATACACAATTCTTTGATGCTCTTGTTGGGTATTTTTACACTAGCGGGTTCCACTCTATGTATGAATCCTTAGAAGGCACAGATTCTATAAGAATTCTTATTGGAATCAGCACAAATCGGCAAACTTATGATCTCATCGATAAGGTGAAATCACATAAGGAAGTCAAAGATGAATTTTCGGTGGAGGTAAAACAAGAGCTTCAGGAAAGCGAAAATACTCAAGCAGTGGAAGATGGTATTCTCAAATTCACTCAATGGCTAAAAGAAGGTAAGCTAAAAATTAGAGCCTATCCTGAAGAGAAAATCCACTCCAAGCTTTATATTATGAGTTTCCAGGAGGAAGATCGTGACGCTGGTCGAGTTATTACAGGATCAAGTAATTTCACTAGAAACGGACTTATTGAAAATCTCGAGTTTAATGTCGAACTAAAGAGTCGTGCCGACTTTGATTTTGCGAAAGCCAAATTTGAAGAGTTATGGGCAAAAGGCGTTGATGTCAGTGAAAAATATGTGGAAACTATTCAGAACGACACTTGGCTCAGAGACGATATTACTCCATATGAGCTTTACCTCAAATTTCTTTATGAATATTTCCAAGAAGAGATTAACCAAGACTCTGATCTCGATACTAGGTTTCGTCCAGAAGGCTTCAAAGAACTGAAATATCAAGATCATGCCGTTCTGAATGCTAAAAAAATCATTAATGAATATGGCGGTGTATTCCTCTCAGATGTGGTTGGACTGGGTAAGACATTCATGGGGACTATGCTGTGCCAAGAACTTAATCAAAAGACTCTAGTTCTTGCTCCACCACATCTTATTGATGAGCATAATGCTGGTAGCTGGGAGTATGCGTTTAGAGAATTCGGTTTCCGCTCTAGAGATTATAGCTGTCGTTCCATTGGAATGTTAAAGTCCATTGTAGCAAAAAACCAGCACCGAGATTTTGATGTCGTTCTCATTGATGAAGCTCACCGATTTCGGACTGAAGGAAATGACACCTATGCTCTTTTAGCTCAGATCTGTAAGGGTAAAAAAGTGATTCTAGTTACTGCTACTCCTTATAATAATAAACCTAGCGACTTACTCGCTCAGATTAAACTTTTCCAGCGTTCGAGGCAAAGCACTTTACCTAATCTTACTGATTTAGAAGCATTTTTCAGGCAACTTGAAAATAATACAAAACATTTGGATCGTCAGCAAGACCGTGAAGAGTTTATCGATGCCAACAAAGAAAATGCCCGTCTGATCCGTGAACGAGTCTTAAAATACCTTATGGTTCGCAGAACACGACGTGAGATTATAGAATACTACGGCTCTGACCTGAAGTCACAGAAAATGAGTTTCCCTGATGTAGCTGATCCTCAACCTGTGTTCTATGAACTCAATGAAGAGGAAGATTATGTCTTTCTTAAAACCATCGAACTAGTCACTCAATCATTCTCCTACGCTCGTTACACTCCGCTTCTCTTTCACACAGGCACAACTGCGACTGAGAAACAGAGTCAAAAGAATATGATGAGCTTTATGAAAATGCTACTCGTGAAACGACTAGAAAGCAGTTTCTACGCTTTTAGGCAAACTCTTGGTCGATTCATTTCATCTTATGATAAATTTATCGAGCAATACGAAAACGGCTCTGTTTTTGTTAGTAAAAAGCATACACACAAGATTTTTGAATTCTTAGAAAGAGGCGACTTCGATGCTATTGACCGACTAGTAGAGGCGGAAAAAGCTGAGAAATTTATTTCTTCAGAATTCTCAGATGAGTTCAGCGAAAAGCTCTACGAAGATCAACGCATACTAAATGAAATTTATGAAATGTGGAAACCTATTACTCGCGATCCTAAAGTCATTGCGTTTAGAGAAAAACTCGCCTTAGAAATTCCTGTCAAAAAAGGAAAGTCTATCATCTTTTCTGAGTCTAAAGAAACTGCAGAGTATCTAGCTCGGGAACTTGAATCTGTGTTCCCTAAAAAAATTATCTGCTTCACAGGGAGTTGTTCTACTGAGGACCGAGAAGACGTTATCTCTAACTTTGATGCTAAGGCTAAAAACAAAAAAGATGACTACAATCTCCTTATCACCACTGATGTTCTTGCTGAAGGAGCTAACCTTCACCAGTCCAATGTCGTGATTAACTATGATATACCTTGGAACCCTACGCGAATCATGCAAAGAGTTGGTCGAATCAATCGAGTTGATACCGCACATAAGGAAATATTCACCTACACGTTTTTCCCTACCGAGCAGGCAAATGAACTTATCAAGCTTCAAGAATGTGCTGAAGCTAAAATCGCAGCTTTTATATCACTTCTAGGAGCAGATGCTAAACTCCTAACAGAAGGGGAAGAAATCGAAGCTCATAGTCTTTTCACCAAGCTAATCTCTAAAGAATCTATAGAGGGAGACGAAGAAGACATCGAAAGCGAACTTAAATACCTTCAACACATACGAGAGGTCAGAGACAAACAGCCAGACCTCTTCCAGCGTATTAGAAAGCTCCCTAAAAAATCACGCTCTGCTCGTAAGGAAACAGAACAGGTTAATACGTCATCACTGATTACCTACTTCCGCAAAGGCAGAATGCAAAAGTTCTTTCAAGCCTCTGAGTCGGAGGACGATCTAGTATCTCAAGAAATTGATTTTATCCAGACAGCGCAAGCCCTCTCTTGCAAGCCTAGCCAGAAACGAGGAAAGCTAGATAAAAATTACTACAAGCTTTTAGAAAAAAATGCCGAAGAGCTAGAACAAGTAACCACCGAGGAAATCACGGAGCTAGATGGGAAGCGTGGTAGTAGAGACAATGCCGCTAGATTACTCAAATATTTGAAAGGGAAGCAAGTCCGACGCTATTCTGGATTCACTGATTCTGACACACACTATTTAGAGAAGGTCATCAGAGAGCTAGATGCAGGAGGTATCCCTAAAAAAATCTCAGCGAACACATGGAAGGAGATTAATTCAGACCCACAGCTACTCCTAAATCCTATCAAAATCTTAGCTATTCTTAAAATAAACATCTCGTCAGATTTTCTCCAGCCTACCCATGCTCAAACCATAAATAGCAACTCTGCACCACAAGAGATAATCCTCTCTCAATATCTCCATCAGTAACATGTCAAAAAACTCTGTAATCAATGTCCAATCTATCAATGTTTCAATCACTCAATTTGATGGAAATGATTACATTTGCCTCACTGATATGGCAAAGGCACGCACAGACTCTGCCAGAGCAGCAGATGTCATCAAAAACTGGATTCGCACTCGCTCAACCTTAGAATTTTTAGGGACTTGGGAAAGAATCTATAACCCAGATTTTAAAGTGGTCGAATTTGACCACTTTAAATCAGAAGCGGGTTTACCATCCTTTGTTCTTAGCCCTTCTAAGTGGGTGGAAAAAACTTCAGCCATAGGCATTTTTTCAAAGTCCGGACGCTATGGAGGAACCTATGCCCACAAGGATATCGCTTTTGAATTTGGCTCGGCGATTAGTCCAGAATTTAAGCTCTACCTACTCAAAGAATTTCAGCGACTAAAACTAGAAGAAAATGACCGTTTAAAGCTCGATTGGAATCTACAGCGCACACTAGCGAAAGTGAATTATTCCATTCATACAGATGCGATCAAAGAGCGACTTATTCCAAGCATTCTTACCCCAAAAGAAACCTCATACATCTATGCCTCAGAGGCAGACCTTCTGAATATGTCACTCTTCGGAATTACAGCCAAAAGCTGGCGTAATGCTAATCCTGAACTAAAAGGAAACATGCGAGATCATGCGACACTGGAACAGCTCGTGGTTCTTTCAAATCTAGAAAGCCTCAACTCTGTATTTATCCGTCAGGATCTATCAGCACCAGAACGCCTCCGTCAGTTGAATGAAATAGCTATTAACCAAATGACCTCCCTGCTAAATCATTCAAAAAACATTCACAAACTCACCACGGATTCAGATCCCACTTCACTAAGCTAACCATGACTAAACAAGAAGCCATTAAGCTCTCCAAATCCACCTTCAAAGGTGCTTTTGATGAAGCAAATTTTACCAGCTTTATTAGTAATCTCTACAAGGATTATGAGCGGCTCAATATCAATGTAGCAGGCGGTCAGCTCAAGGATGCCTTCAGACCCTACGTCTCACACTACAAGAGAATAGGGAAATATACTGATGCCAAAGGAAACATCATCGACACCATCATTGTTCATCTCCAGAAGGGTAGCTCACTAGAACGAGCTCGCACTGCTCAGAGAAACTTCGTCGCGGAATATCTTAAAAAACGTGGTAAAGATGCAGCTCTCGTCGCCTTTCTTTCCCCTGATTCCAGTGACTGGCGGCTCTCTCTGGTCAAATTCGAGACAACTTTCCATATTGATGAAGAGAAAAACAAACTCAAACAAATCGATGAAACCACCCCAGCCAAACGTTGGTCATTCCTCATCGGTGAAAACGAAGGAAACCACACAGTCACTAGCCGCTTCCTAAAACTTCTCCAGTCCGATGATTCACCAAACTTGCCTGAACTAGAAAACGCTTTCGATATTGAAACTGTATCGGATGAGTTTTATGAAAAATACAAGGAACTCTTTCTCAGAATGAAAGAAGCTCTTGATCATCTTGTCGAAGAGGACTCAAATATCGAAACTGACTTCGCCAAGAAAGAAATATCCACTGCTGATTTTGCTAAGAAAACAATGGGGCAAATGGCTTTTCTTTATTTCCTGCAGAAAAAAGGATGGTTTGGTGTAGCTCCAAGCTCTGAATGGGGAGAAGGGAGAAAAGATTTTCTAAGGCATTTGTTTGATAATCGTCATGATTACCATGTAAACCATAAGTTGGGATTAAATTTCTTTGATGATATCATGGAGCCACTATTTTATGATGCTCTTGCCAGTGATCGACGTGATAGTGGAGACTTTTACAATCGCTTGAACTGCCGTATGCCATTTCTCAACGGAGGTCTATTTGAAGCTATTCAAGATTACGATTGGGTCAATACGCATATACGTTTACCAGATGAGCTATTCTCAAATCAGAATAAAACAAAAGAAGGTGATATTGGTGACGGAATCCTAGATATTTTTGACAGATACAATTTCACAGTGAATGAGAGTGAACCACTGGAGAAGGAAGTCGCAGTTGACCCCGAGATGCTAGGTAAAGTATTTGAAAACTTACTGGAAATCAAAGATCGTAAAAGTAAGGGAGCGTATTACACACCTCGTGAAATTGTGCATTACATGTGTCAACAATGCTTGATCAATTATTTAGAAACAGAACTCAAAGACCACGCCGAGATTGCTAGAAACGACTTAGAATTTCTCATCAAAAATGGCTCACGCATCATAGAACATGATCAGACAGTCATAGAAAAAGGAAGAGAGACAGACACCTATAGTTTCATGCTACCAGTCAGCATTCGTAGCCAAGCAAAATTGGTAGATACTCTGCTTACTAATATCAAGGTCTGTGACCCTGCTGTAGGATCTGGAGCATTTCCGCTAGGAATGCTGAATGAGGTGATTAGAGCGAGAGCCGCCTTAGCTGTCCATTTGCAGAGGGAAATCGATTACTTTGAGCTGAAGAAGCATACCATTATCAATTCACTCTACGGTGTTGATCTAGACGGAGGTGCAGTAGAAATTGCTAAACTTCGTTTATGGCTTGCCTTGGTAGTTGAAGAAAATGAGCCGCACCCACTTCCTAATCTAGAGTGTAAAATTATGCAGGGGAATAGCCTGATTTCACAATATGAGGGAATCACTCTCTTTGATGAAACGATTCTGGAAGATCTTAAAACTCTAGAGACTGAAAAAACTGAAGTAGCTCAGAAGATCAACTCTCTCCAGACTGAGTATTTTGAAGTGCACGGAGGAGAGCTAAAACATGATATCAAAAAAGTTGAGCTTAAACGCATAGAGAAATCTCTCAAGGCATTGCAAAAGCACCAGAAAAAGCTCGCAGATCCATCATCCATGAATGATGAAGAAATGAGCCTTTTCACCGCTCCTAGTGAAAGAAGAATAGCTCATGAAAAGTCAATCCAGCTTCAAAAGCTGATTCAGCAATTTATCGAAACTTCTCATAACAAAAAAGAGCTAAAAGCTAAAATTGATGATCTAAAGTGGGAGTTGATTGAAACTTCTCTCAAGGAACAAGGTAAGTCTGATAAGTTGAATGAAATCAAAGCGTTGAGAAAGAAGCATGAAAAACCATTTTTCTTGTGGAAGCTAGAGTTCAGCGATGTTTTCCGTCAGAAAGGCGGATTCGATGTAGTGATTGGAAATCCGCCTTATGAAGAGTTGTCTGATCCTGTTGAAGTGGATTACTATAGAAAGAGCTCGTATCAAGTAGTAATAGGGGGACACTATGATTACTACATTTTCTTTTATAAGAGAGCCTTTGATTTAATGAAGCCTGAAGGTCTCCTTTCTCTAATCACCCCACACAGCTATTTAGACTACTCTCAGATGTCACCTTTAAGAAAATATCTTTTAGAGAAATCTAGTTTGGTAGAGGTAACTGAAAGAATTGGTGGAGTTTTTAACAACGCTATTGTAGATTCTTCTATACTGATAGCGATTAATTCAGTTCAACGAAAAGGAGAAGTAAAGTTATCTAAAAAAATACGGTTACCAGGTGTTCTAATAGAGAAAGAATTGCTTGAGATTTCACAAGATCATTTAAATTGTGCGACATTTAGTATGGAAAGTGTGAGGAATGCCTCAGCTATCTCAAGGTTTAATCAAGGCAATATCTTATTAGGTAGTATTACAGAGAGCACACAAGGGATAACCGTTTATGATAAGACAACAAAAGGGGTATATGATTTTTATGCAGATGCTCAAATCGATGAAAATCATAAGAAAGTTCTAAAGGGTAAAGATATATCTAGTTATAGTTATAGTTGGAGTGACGTATATATCAACTACGGAAGCTGGCTCTGTCGTAAAAGAAAAGAAAAATTCTTTATTGGGGATAAGATATTTATGGCTCTTCGCACACAAAACATGACGATTAAGAGTGATATACCCTAAGAATCCTGCTTCAAAGGGTGTGTGAAAACC
>CAKZNV010000122.1 GCA_937132085.1 uncultured Rubritalea sp.
ATCGGCAAACTAGACAACAGCTACAAAAAGGCCAAAATCAACGACCAGAAAAAACAACTCTCAGACACCAAATACGCCAAACTAAACCTCTCCCCCATCCAGTCCACAAAAGTCAACGCCTTCGCCAGAACTGACATCAAGAAGGCCAATAGTTATTTAACGAAGAAGCAACTGGCTGAGATTATTGAGTAAGATAGGATTAACTCAAAACCACAGAACTAGGAAGCCGTTATGAGCTAGACATAGCTTGTAACCATAATCCCTCTCTTAAACTATAGTAAAACCTTCGGCATGTTTGATTGGTCAGATTAAAATAGTATCTGTGATACCTAGTAATCTAGTTAAATCTTTCGATTCATGAGAGTAACAAAAATGTAACTCCGAGCTCTTTTTGGTTTTAGTAGTTGATAAGGTATTTTCCATAGTGAAACTCTTGCAGCTTTCACCTATCGTTGGTAAATATCACTAGCTTATCTCGTCTTAGTAAAATTTTACACCCATATAGTTACTTAACCTATACCTCCTACGCCTTAATATTCATAGTTACCATCTCATTATTTTAAATAATTATAACTGTTTCTCGCGATCTAAAAAAATCTTCTTTTTTTTAACCCCAAGTGAGTGAAACACTTAACAGATTTAATATTAAGAAAATCCTCTAGAACGCTTTATCTATAGAGGATTACGCCTTTTTTAAAAAAAATGGAAAAAACTTCTATTTAGTCAAAACCACAACATGTTGTGTTATTAATAATTTATGCATACTATACACACAAAGGATTGTATTGACCTAAGCACAAACATGCGGGAAACTTAGTGCATCTGAGAATACGCTGTCTCAGTAAACGAAAAAGAGCCGCTAATAGTGAGATATTAGCGACTCTCCAAAACATGTTTGATGGGTGACACTTCGCAGTTGCCTAGAAAATAGACTTCATTACAAATTGTCGAGTGATGCATTGATTGCACATACATTGTTCCACAAAACATATCTGGGAGTCAACTAGTAATAATCATAGGAGCGAAGATAGAAAGAGATCAATATGGAACAAATGGATTTATTTCCTGATGAAAGACCAGGATATCGCAAGATATTTACGCCATACATTACGAACCCACATACAGGCAGACGAGTTTATCGTCCCGGTGGTGGAGTATTCGTATTTTGGGTGCCTGATACCGATTCAAATGCATAAAATATAATAGTAAGTTAGGTGCTTGTGTGTGCAACCAAGCGCCTAGCTTTTTTATTTAAGAGATTGATAAAACACAGAATTTAATACGTTAAAGCATTAATGATCCAAATCTATACAATCACTAGTTCACTAGCAAAATACCCCGGACAGGAATCGAACCTGTATCTAAGGTTTAGGAAACCCTAGACAACACTGTATTTACTTACATTTTCACATACGATTGCATTTTAATTGCAGTTTTTCATGGATTTTATGACTAAATTTACTATAATTTTTATATGAATAACAAGGTAAGCATCAAGAAAACTAGCCAAGGGAACTACAAATGGGTTGTTCATTACCCAGATGGAGGAACACGCAAGAGAGCCTTTTTCGCAAAGAAGACTGGCAACGATGGAGCAGAGCAATGGATGGAAAGCAAGATCACAGAATTAAAAGAGCTAGGGAGCAAAGAGCTTTCTATATCAAATGAGGAGAGAGGAGCGGTCATCAAATGGCGCAAACTGGTCTCTGAGCTTCCAGAACACGCTCAAGACGTATCTTTGAGTGATTGTGTTGAGCAGTTCGCTAAGACACTCACAACACGCAACAAGGCTATTACCTGCCAGACTGTAGCAGACGACCTCATGAGCAGACTAAATGCAGCAGGCAGAAGCAAAGGTCACCAGAACACGACAAGATACCGCCTAAACCACTTCCTAAATGTATATGGTGACTGGCTAGCCTGCGACATCTCCACGGAAATCATAGATGAGTATCTGCAAGATAGTCAGATGAGAGTATGTAATCAGACAGTGAAACACTATAGACAAACGCTATACCAGCTATTCGTTCGTGCTATGGAGACAAACGCTTGCCCAAGCAATCCCGTTGAAAAAGCAATCCGCCCAAGCGTCATCAGTAAAGAGGCTGGAATCTGCACACCTCAAGAAGTGGCGGATCTTTTATCATGCGCAGACGAGAGAATAGTCCCCGCTCTTGCTATATCCTTCTTTGCTGGCGTTCGTAGATCAGAAATCGAAAAGCTAGACTGGTCACAGATAAAGCTAGATCAAGGATTTATCACCATTACAGCAGGAAACGCTAAAACAGCTCAACGCCGTAACGTATCTATAAGCGACAACCTCATGGAATGGCTCAAACCTTACGCCCAGAAGAAAGGGAAAGTGGTTAGCAGTCCAGCCATTTACAGATTTGAACAAGTCAAAGCCACTGACAAAGCCAAAATCAAATGGCTTCACAATGCAGGACGACACTCCTTCGCATCCTATCACCTAGCTTTACATGAAGACGCTGGAAAGACCGCCAAGCAACTAGGACACATGAATTCAGAATTGCTATACCGTCACTATCATACGCTAGTAAGCAAACAAGACTCCACTTCATATTGGGACATCACTCCTCTGAATCAATCAGAAAAGGTCATTCAAATCACAGCTTAAGTCATTTGTCGACAAGAAACTTGATTTAATAGTGGAAAGATCTTGACTTTTCTCTAAAATAAAGATAATGGGTGACACAATGAGGAAAATTAGATTCCAGTCGACAGTAAGACAGAAACATTCCTCTTTGTATCAACAATAATAAAAAAAATGATACAAAAATTAAAAAATAAAAAAACAAACGAGAAGGTAGCTTATTCTATTCCTAGTGACATCATAGACACTAAAGAACTAGCTAAAAGGTTGAAGGTAACAACAAAGACGGTAAGAAATCACAAAGAAAGCGGGACATTCCCTTTCATTAAGTTTGGTTCATCTATCCGATATAACTGGGAACAAGTCTACGCAGCACTTAGCAACCATCAAAACTAAGCTATGGAAGAATACAAAGTAATAGTAGATGGCGGTAAAGATCTTCATTTTAACGGCTCAATCGTCGCTGAAATAGAAAGTGCAGAAGAGCTAGGCGAATGGGGTAAACCACCTAATGAGCGAACAGTGCTGAAGATATTTAAAACAGAAGAAAAGAGATTCATCTGCGAAAAAGTTATTTATCGTGCTGGTGAACTTAATCAATCGGATGGTTTAGTGGCAAGCCACGATAAAGAAGTCGAAAGCTTCTTTGGATCTTGTGATCTTGCGAAACAGTTATACGTGCTAGCGAAAATCCCTCATGCTATTTGGGTGAACTAGAGATAATTCAATATTATAGACCGCCCCTCTGTGGGCGGTTTTTATAAGCCTAGTTTAATCAAAATCAAACAGTTCTTTGATTTTGACTTTTAGTGCATTCGCTATTCTTTCAAAGCCTTCTATAGAGGGGGCGTTAATTCCACGCTCTACTAAACTAATGAACTCAACTGAGTAGCCAGTCTTTTCTGAAAATGCTTCTTGAGTAAATCCAGCTTCTTTTCTCAATATTGCGATTCTTCTGCCTAGCTTCTTTTTTATCACGTAGTTAAACTACGTTTTTTAACTTGTTTGAACCACGGAGTCAGACTACGTTTTATTTCATGAATCTTTCTAACAATTTCATCACTACCTTGAACAGCTTCCTAGTCGTATTAATATTGGGGACTGTGGCTTACTTTGTATTCATTAAACCTGATAAAGACGGCTCACACTCTACTACTGAAAACAGCACTATAAAACAAAGCGAAGCAGAAACACCTCAGCAAAAAATCATAGGTGGACTACTCAACTTAGAAAAACAGCTAGATGAGGGAATGAACTTTAACATGTATGAAGTAAAAGCAAAAAGGCTTAATGCTATGATTGATCAAGAACTAGCAAAATTACCAGAAGATGATTTTTCAAAGATAGTCAGGCAAGCTCAAGTAGATTACATGTTCGCTATAGTCATTTGGGGAGGAAACATAGAGAATGAAGGTGAACAGATGCCTCTTTCATTCATGAAGCTTTTACATGAAAGATATAATTTGGAAACAATAAACTACGGAGACGAAAAGGTATTAAAATTCATCTGGCTACATGCTAAAGTCATGACGCAAGGTGCATCAAAATCACTTTAACTCACAAACGAAAAAACCTTATGCCAGCTAAAACAGTATACCTAGGAGAATCACCTCAGAGCAACTCCACTATTGAAGACAAAGAGGATATTATTTCAATTTATATAAAAAGATATGCGACAGCTAGAAAACTGCACAACTTGTGCATCTTCGTTAAATTACTTTCTTTCATACTGCTCGCAGTCGCTCTCATTGCTAGAAGTAATGTATATGGAGACGCCAAAGATGAGTTCCTGATAATGGGAATAATCCTATTCATTTCCTCCTATTGTTTTTCTTGGATTCTAGAGGCAGTTGCGTCCCTTTTACAAACTACGATTGACTCTGCCGTTTATCAGTCACCTTTCATCTCTGATCCTACTAAGATTCGCTTAATTCAGAGTGGCGGACACTAGCATCTAGGTCTTCCTTCTACTTATATGTTATTAACTGATACAAAAATTAGTTCTGACTCCATTTTAAGCGGTAGCATTTTTCTCGCTCTGTCCATGCCTCTACTGAAATTTCTATTCTATCAGTAATCAAATGATCTCGATACGATGAATTCTTAAACATTGTAGGCAGATTGATCTTTTGCCATCCCTTGAAAAATCCTAGTGGCTTGGTTTCATGACCGTGCTTACTAAGCTTTGCGACATAGCTCCTGACCTTGGCATCATCTTGAACTAATTGTATATCATAGCTTTTCGCCTCCACCTTTTTGAATAGGTTCTCTAACTGGTTACGCTCCTTTCCTGTCAGCGCATAGTCAGTCAAGATGTGGTAGTGAGGCGGAACATGGTTACACCCCCATTCTAGCCCAGCTATATGATTTCCTGCGTGATCTTTGCTAACAGAGTTAAGCTTTCGTCTGATTTTTTTGATATTTTGCTCTGTGTTTGCAGGCGGAACAGTATCGAACCTGAAAGTAACAAATGTCACGAATTCATTGCCAAACCTATGTATAAGATCTTGGAAGTAGACTTTCTTCGACTTAGTCCACCACTTCTTTTTGTCACTAGATCGTTTCCCGCCTCCACGTCTGCCTTTTCTCTTGTTTGACTCATGCTCTAGTTTCTCAACTCTAGTAAATCCCGTGCCGTGCTTATGCTGTATATAGGTGGATGTTTCTTTTGACTGCCTCATTACCTGATTATCAAAATCAGCATGAGCAAAATCTAATTTACTTTCACTTTCTTCGTTTCTCTTGGAGCATCATTCAAAACGCCCCCCTTTTTTTGAATTTCATCGACTAACCTAGAGCCACATTTTACGAGGGGGGAGGCTTAGCCACACAATCTAGCCTAAAAAGGACAGATCCATTCTAAATTATACAATTCTACGCAATTTCAAGTATTTTGGAATGAATACATAAGGTCTGCTGGCGTTATAAACTCCATAACTCCTTATTCTAAATTACATTTTTTGGCATTCTGCACAGATTTTCCGTTGCACTTTTATTGCACAATTTAATAGGGTAATAGATGAAAATGCAGTGAAATGAGCGGAAAGACTCCAAAAGGGGAAAATCGGAATAAATGCCGAAACCCCTTTATTTGTATTACTTTAAAGCTATTTTAGAGATACCCAGACCGAGAATCAAACTCAGATCTAAAGTTTAGGAAACCCTTGTTCTATCCGTTGAACTACCGGGGCGTTGGTGGGTTCTTGATTTCAGATGACTGAGATATAAATAGTTCCACAGTGCGTCTGGTGCAAGCCCCATTGCTTTTATATTGTAGAATGACACTACATGTCACGCTTCAACCTCGATAGATCATAGAGGCTTAGCAATAGGATCATCACAGTGAAAAGCATGACTCCTCCCCAATAAAGCCCGTATCTTAGAATGCTCTGCTCAAGCCAGGAGTCTATTCCCCATGTCCCAAAGGCAACCGCTACCAGTAGCACGATCACTAACTGCCCCATCATTTTACGACGCAGTGTTTTATCATGCAAGATGCTACGAGCTAGGCTCGTCGCCATCTTATCATGTTTAGAGTTAGAATCAGAATCAGGTTCAGACATCGTAAGGTTATTTCAACTTTGCATAAGCTT
>CAKZNV010000123.1 GCA_937132085.1 uncultured Rubritalea sp.
TGAGGAAACTAGAGACCCGTGGAAATACTACCCAGTGAAGGGCTGAATCAATGAAGGAGAACCAAACAGAGCACCCTGTCTCATCCCCACGGTCGATCGATCAAGGGAGGGATAATCGACCCCTGTTAGAGAAACAGAGTTCTCGCAAACACACATTGAGCGATGTCCTAAACCCTGAAAATATGCAGCTTGCCTGGCAACGAGTGAGAGCAAATAAAGGGGCAGCGGGCAGCGATAACATGAGTGTGGGAGATTTTCCTGCGTTTATGGAAATACATGGGGAAACGATCATGCAGAAACTACGAGACGGTCGTTACCGTCCTTCGCCAGTGAAGCAATGCCGTATCCCTAAAGACAATGGAAAATACCGAGTTCTCGGTATTCCAACCGTATTGGATAGAGTGATTCAGCAAGCGATTGCTCAGACACTCAGTCCATTTTATGAAACGCAATTTAGCGACCACAGTTATGGCTTCCGCCCTAACAGAAGTGCTATCGGAGCTATCGAAAAGATGCACGAATACACGCTTCATAAAACGAATAGAATGAGACCCTGCCATGTAGTCGATTGTGACCTCAAGGCATTCTTCGATACGGTAGACCATCAAAAGCTCATCACAAAGCTACGTGAAAACATAGCAGACCATGAGCTGTTAGGGTTGCTGATAAAGTATCTCAAAGCGGGAGCAATCACCGTGAAAGGGAACTATATCCAGACCCCAGAAGGAGTGCCACAGGGCGGACCACTAAGTCCACTTTTGGCAAACATCCTACTTGATGAACTCGACACAGAACTCGAGTCCCGAGAGCATGAGTTCGTAAGATATGCTGATGACTTCGTGATCCTCTGCACTAGTCTAACCGCTGGTAAACGGATCTTAGAAAGCATCACAAATTTCCTGCGAACAAAGCTCAAACTGATCGTAAACACCGTGAAAAGCAAAGTAGTGGCATTGAAAGATGCTAGCTTCCTGGGATTTAAAATCTATCGACGCAAAATCCGCTGGACGGAGAAGGCGCAGAAGAGATTTAAAGCCGAAGTAAAGAGGATCACCAAGCGAACCCGTGGAGTCTCCACGGAAGTCGTCTACAATGATCTAAGAAACTTCCTCCGCGGAGCAATGAACTATTACTTAATCGGCGTCACCTTCAGAGAAGTGCAAGAGCTAGATAAGTGGATTCGCCGTCGAATGAGGCTGTATTATTGGAAACAATGGGGCAGACCGAGAGCGAGGCGATTGAATCTGATCAAGCTCGGCGCACCGAGGGATAGAGTGAAGCTAGCGAGTCGAAGTCGTAAAGGACACTGGCGCATCTGCAATGTAGAAATCGTGCGCAACGCACTGAATAATACATGGCTAGCAAGCCAAGGACTCCATAGTCTAGAAGAACAATGGGTGAATGCTCGCTATCCTAAGGAAGCACTAAAACAGCCTACAGGAAAGTAAGTCTGACACATTTGAAACCGCCGAGCTACGGAACCGTATGGCAGGTGGTGTGGGGGGTGACGGTTAAAATCCGTCACCTACCCGATTCGACATTTTTTGTTATTGTTAAATGGCGTTTTCCTTCTGATTTGGTTACTGATATCTTTAAATTGAATGCTTCTTCTGTTGCCTTCACTACATCATCAAAAACATCATCTGGACTTTTCCATGATCTATTAAAAAACGAATAACGATAAGTTCCTTGAGGTAAGTAATCCAATCCTTCTATCTCGATGTTTTTGTCTATTGAAACCTCAGTCTCAGAGACAACTTCTAAAAGTCGGTCTATTGAAGATGCCTCACAGTTCAGTTCAGGAGGGATATATTGATCGCCTCGTTGCTCTCCTGGAAAGAAGCTAATACCTCTCTCAATATCATCTGAACTTTTGATGATTATAATGCCGTGATGTGGATGTAGATCTTCATTTGAAATGGTTTCTGTGCTCTCTGATTGAGAGGGTGTCTTTTTACATGCACTTAACAGGACGATAGTAGTTAAGAGAACAAAATAGATTTTCATTTTTAGGAGAACGTCCTAGCATAGCCGACCCCACGGAGAGGGCGAACTTGGACGAAGGTGTTGAGGTTATAGTTAGGTAAAAACGCTACAAACAGAGCGCCGTGGTGGTCGGACTACTGCGCCTTTTTCTGCCGATTTTTTTGGATTCATCGTATATTTTAGATTTAGCTAATGGGTTCAGTTAAAGGTCTTGAACTAGTGGAATAGTTTGCCCAGTTATATCCGAATAATCCTTCTCTAAGTTTAACTTTATCGTTCCCATAGCTGGCATCTGACACATCCCTTCCCATACGATATTATCTCCTTCAAACACAGCTAGTATCATTGACCTGTTTTTAGTGAATGGCGTCACCCAAGGTCCTGTGCCCCAAATAGTAACACCATTGTCATCTGTATACTTGGAGTCACTACCGTTATTATTAAACACTACAACACGTAAAGATTTAACATTTCTTTTGTCAGACTCAATAACTATCATTTTAGATTGGTTGGTATACAAGATAGCTGCGACTATTGCACTAGCGATAACAAGTGAAAATGTGATTAATAAGGATTTTTTCATTTTTAGGCTAACGTCGAGAATAGGGATCTAATACCCCCATCTATCTCCGAAACTACCAAATCGATCCCCTACCAGTCAACTCTCAATAACTCCTCAATAACTCCTCAATAACTCCTCAATCGGCGGCGGGTATAAGGTTCCTCTACTTCGTCTTGTTAGACTTCGATAAATTAGGAATAAGTTGAAGCCACTTACACGGCATCCTTTCACTCGTGTTCACAAAAACAGAATAGCCTTCCTCGTTAGCTAGATGTGACAACTCTAGGATTAATTCTGACTCCATATCACGATAAACAGGATCAGCTTGCACTCTCGAGATATGATATTTATCTTGCTCCTTCCCCCTAGGCTGACCCACACACGCATAAGTCCGACTAAAAATGTAGATGCCATCTAAAACGGCAACATCATCCTGTTCTGCGAAGTCTTTCAAAACCGCATGAATATCTTCATATGTTTGATATGTGCCATCCACATTCCGCATCCAACACAAGCCCCCTTTGCCTAAAATCGTAACATGAACTGTCCAGTGATCATCATCTGAAGAAAGAATTGTATCTTTAAATGGCACATTAATCTGTTCTTCTAAAACTGAATTCACGTCTTTAACAACTCCCTCAATCTCAACTTTCTCAATAGAATTTTCGTCTAATTCTTTTGAACAAGAGGTCATAATTACCAAAAAAATCGCAATACTACTTATCAATATTTTCATTTGTCTAACAGTATTATTAGTCGTCGGTTAGCTGATATTCAGCTGACGGCTTTGGGTTGAAATTAGGTGGAGGACTTTCTT
>CAKZNV010000124.1 GCA_937132085.1 uncultured Rubritalea sp.
GGCAATGGTAGAATCGGCAGACTTTGGCAAACCCTCCTCCTCAGTAAATGGAGAACTCCCCTCGCCTACCTTCCTATCGAAGACTTGATCCGTAAAAACCAGCAAGAATATTACGATGTCTTAGCAGCCTGTGATAAAATCGCAAACTCCTCACAGTTCATAGAATTCATCCTCAAAACTCTACTTCAGACACTCGATCAAACCCACACGACCGACCAAGTCACCGACCAAGTCAAATCACTACTCAACATTCTCAAAAACGCCCCCCTCAGCACCACCGAATGCATGAACAAGCTAGGACTCAGCCACCGCCCCACCTTCCGCAAGAACTACCTAAACCCCGCCCTAGCCGAAAACCTAATCGAACGCACCATCCCCGAAACACCAAACAGCAGGTTCCAAAAATATCGGTTGAAATAATGATTCAATCACTCCACTCTTAAACCATGACCTTCCACTACTGGTTTTCAATAGCCATTCTAATACTTTCAAGTGTCGCAGCATTCCTCATCGTTTATAGAATAAAGAAGAAAAAAGCCACATACTTCAAGGCTCCATTCACCACTCGTCCCCGCCCTCCTGGATATTCGCTACAAACTAGAACCAACGATCTGTTTCTCGATATGTTCCAATGGTTCTTTTTTATCACACTCAGTGGGTTATTGCCGTTCTTCGCCAGACAAGATGTATTTCTTTCTTGGACTTTATCAGTGATTTCAATTCTAGGGATCGTTTATTGTATCAAGAAAATCTCTGAGGTCTTCAAATCCTTCGAGCGTCATAATTTAGGACTAAAAGGAGAACAACTCGTAGGAATGACTCTCGACAGGCTCAGCTCCAACGAGATTAAAGTTTTCCATGACTATCCAGTTCAAGAAAAAGGAAAGAAACCATGGAATATAGATCATATAGTCGTAGCCCCTTCAGGAGTCTTCGCTGTAGAAACTAAGACACGAAGTAAGAAACATTATCATGATGATAAAAAAGGTCATCGTGTAATATATGAGAACGGAACATTAAAATTCCCTAGCTTTGAAGACAAACACGGCCTTGATCAAGCGCAACGCCAAGCTAACTCTCTGAGTGATGCGTTGACTGACACTTTAGTTACCGCAATTGAAGTTAATCCTATTCTCGTTCTACCTGGTTGGTATGTAGATAGAAAATCAAAAGACGGGATTCCTGTTGTAAATGAAAAGCTAATTGCTGGGGTCTTAAAAGGACCTGAAAAAATTGACAAAAAAACTAGAGATCAGATTTGCCGTCAACTGGAGAGAGTCTGTGTCGTTGAGTGAGCAAGCTTGAAAAACTAAGTTTATGCTTCTCACTGCCTATTTCACCCCTTCCAATAGGTTAAAAAGTGAACCATCTCAGCACTATACTCAAAACGGATTTCAGAGTCTTCTCCATTTACAAAACTCCCAATGAGAGACTCTAGATCTGGATAAAAGAAGTATGCCCCGTGTCGAGATTGAAAGACATAAACTAAACGCTCTACCCCCTCACGATGTATTCTAAAAGTTTCGACTAATTGTTCACACCTAAATATAGGAGTCGTCTCGATAAAATCGACATAATTTCTATGATTCTCATTCTGAATCAAATCAACTTTAGACAACATCTTTTGATAGCACTCCAACATATAATGAGCTTCAACTTCACTCTCTAGCTCGAAAACATCGGTTAGAGAAGTTCCTCCCTGCTCACTTATAGCCATTGCTGTTTTATATTCAGCTATCACTTGCTTCAACAAATCACTGATCAACTCTACTTCGTTGAGTTCCAATTTCAAAAGTATATTTTTATCTATCATCCCTCATTTTACTAGATCACCATTAAATTTGTCAACGGACTATAAGCCCCATTTTAAAAGATTTTAAATTTTTCAAAATACTCTATTTATTTTGAATATGGCAAATAACTGGACACGAGAAGAACACATTTTAGCGTTTAATTTATATAATCGAATCCCCTTTGGTAAGATCAACAAATCAAATCCTGAAGTCATCGAATTAGCTTCTCTCATCGATAGAACTCCTAGTTCAGTAGGTATGAAATTAGGTAATTTTGGAAGACTAGACCCCGTCCTTAAAGCCAGAGGAGTTTCGGGATTAAAGAATGGAGCCAAAGGAGAAGTCGAAGTTTGGGAAGAGTTTAAAGAATCTCCAGAAGACCTAGTTTATGAAAGTGAGAAACTAAGAGCTAAACGACATAACATTGATATTAGCCAATCTGCCGAAATCGTTATCGATGATCTCAATCTAATTGGCAAAGATCGTGAAATCCTAGTTAAGCAGAGAGTTAATCAAAGTTTCTTCAGAAGAAGGGTTCTCACTGCATATGACAATAAATGCTGCATAACTGGTTTAGCGATTCCACAGCTATTAGTAGCTGGTCATATTATTCCTTGGTCACAAAATATATCACTCAGACTCAATCCTCAAAATGGTCTTAGCCTTAACATGCTTCATGATAAAGCCTTTGATAGAGGTTTAATGTGGATTGATGAAAATTTCATTATCCAATACTCTCCAGAGTTTTTAGAGGAACAAAAACAAAATTCTTCAGGCTATGATTGGATGAAACAATTTGAAGGAAAACGATTACAACTGCCAAAAGGCTTCCAGCCTTCAGTAGAATATCTTAAAGCACATAAAGCAGGAGCATGGAGGTAGTATATTTTACACGTCAATATTCGACTATATTATTTTTAAAAGTAAGAATTTGTAGTTGTTCGTTTACCCAATCATACTCACTTAGCATCCACTCTGCGTCTTCTTCTCGGATAGACTTAACACCCTCCACTTCGTTTCTTACGTCTTCAAGTTCACTTTCCCAGTAAGACGCTCTATTCTTTATAATTCTAATGAACTCTTCAATCCTTGTAGTTTTTTCTTTGTGCTCTTCCTCATAACTAATCACTTTATTTAAGGTCTTATAATAAGCCTTAGCTATAGTATCTGCTTCATACTCAGAATTTGCCTCTTCTATTTCTCCCTCAACAGTTTCATCTCTGAAGTAAGCGGCTGTTTTGTCCCAGATCTTGATTCTTTCTTTTAAAGCATACTTGATATAGTGAAGGTCTACATCTGTCAGGGTCATCTTGAATGTTTTATTAGCCATATAATTGTAAGTTAAAGTCAACTTACTCATTAGCCTGCCACTAGTCTACGGACTATAAGTATCAACTTCACACTTAACTATAATGTGCCTGTCCACGTCTTTTATGACCCTTTTATAATTTACTCTGAACAATCGGCCTACTGTATTATACTTCCAGAATTTAAAACCAAAAAAATGGCGGTCTGTAAGATGAGGAGGAAAAAACCAAAAACCTACTCATTACTTTCAGACCGCCGTTTTTTATCTTGCGATACCTACTGATACACTATCTATGAATATACGCAAGAACTATTTACTAATATTCTAATATAACTAATTTATCTTAAGTATATCGTCTCTTCTCAGAGTGTGATTACTTCTTTATTCTCCAGATTTCGCAGAGTTGGTTGTCGCTTACTTTGACTGCTGAGAAGCGCTTAGTCTGACCGAGGTAAACCGCTCTGACGTCTTGGCCTTGCTTCTTGAGTTGGTTCACTACAGAAGCAACTGCTGTCGCTCTGTTCGCTGAGAGTGTCTCATTGCTAGCAGCGTCTCCTGTGGTGGAAGCGTAGCCAACTACAAGGAAGTAATCTGTGTCCGCTGTTGCTACGATCTTGTTCTGGATCGATGATTGATCGGTGAAGCTGAGTAGTGATGAGCCCTCTGCGAACTTCACCTGAAGTAGGTTCTCTGCATCGAGCGTGGACTGGATGTTAGCGTAAGCTGTGATGAGCTGAGCGCTGTTGGCAGTTTCGAGCTTCTGGAGCTCTGCGTAGAGGAGTTTCGCTTTCGCAGGAAGTAGGTCCTGAGATTTTACGAACAAGCTGCTGAAGTCGAGTTTAGTGCGGAGTGCCTGGATGGTGTTTCTGAGGTCTGCGTTCTCTTTCTCTAGAATTGGTAGGCGCTGTCTGAGTTGGTTGAGCTTTGATTTGTCTACCATCGTGATCATTCTCTGCTTAAGTGACTGGATCTCGCGGCTGAGCTCATCCTTACTCATCTGAGTGGTGTTGAGGGTCGTTCTGAGGGAGTTGAGAGCCTCTTGTGATGGGCGTCCCTGAAGTTGTAGCATGAGTTGGTCCTTCTCCTGTAGCTGCTGGCGTAGGCTAGCGAGCTGAGCTTGGTATGATTTAGAGCTAGCTGCTAGAGTTCTGAGTTTAGAATTCTCTTGGTTCGCTGCATTGAGGTTAGAGCTGAGACGAGTGATCGTGCTCATGTTGCCCTTTAGCTCTGCCTGAGCATTGTCTAGCTGCTCTTTAGCGCTCTGGTAGCTAGCTTTCATTGTGCTGAAGTCAGCTAGTATCTGATTCGCATTGTCATTGAT
>CAKZNV010000125.1 GCA_937132085.1 uncultured Rubritalea sp.
AGAAGCTTTAGCTTGCTTCGGTGCATTCTATTTTGAGGAAGTCCTCAATGATCCCACTGGAACTGGTCACCAAAATATCCGTAACTTCATAAACCATGGGTTCGATGGGCTCACCATCAACGGAGCTGCTCTAACTGAAAAAGGATCCTAACGCCTTAATGCCTTAATGCCTCAGTTCACTAAACCCAGCTCCAGCAACGAGTATCTTGCGGCTCAAGTCTCACACTTACTGCGCAGCTACCATCAGCTGACAGGGCGACATCTGGTGGGGCCGATCGATGATGCCTCTAAGATGGCTGAGTTGGTGAATAATGCGCCGTTTATCGTAGTGTCGCATGGACTAGAAGAAGACCCGATTTTGAACTACGGCAATCGCTGTGCGCTGGAGCTTTTTGCGATGAGCTGGGATGAGTTTACCCGCACTCCATCTCGCTACACTGCCGAAGCACCCAATAGAGACGAGAGAGAAAGACTTCTTAATGATGTCACAGCGAAAGGATATATTGACGATTATTCAGGCGTCCGTATTTCTTCGGACGGAAAACGCTTTCGCATCAAGCAAGCCACTGTCTGGAATGTCTATGATCTTGAAGGCAACAAAATGGGTCAAGCCGCAACCTTCTCCGAGTGGAGTCACTTGGAATAAGCTTACCACCAAGAAGGCGTTGGGTAGCTGATCCATAACCCCCTAAGGCCTGTCCCTTAAGCGTTCTCAAGGCCTATCCCTTAAGCGTTCTTAACCGTCAGCGCTCAATGATCTAACACTACCTCAAAATGTCCTATAAACTCCATTTTATCGGACATTGCGCCTGAAATGTCCTAAATTATTAGAAGTTTAGGACATAATCATGTTATACTACAAATCAACGTGAATTTAGGACATTAAGCAGAATCGATCTCCTCAATAAACGATCTTCCAAATATTCTAAACACAGACCAAAGCTATATTGGTTGAAGTAGAGCGTTTACTGTATCCAGTAACTCTATTGGTCTTCCCCAATGTCGTCAACTGGGGGGCTTTTTTTCTTTACTCATTGACCCGAGCGGCTTCGTATATAAAGTTGTTAGATGAGGGAGAAAAAAAGATTTTTTAATACATTAGCCGCTGTGAGCCTACTAGCCTTTACTGGCGAAGCCTTTGGGGCAATGATCACGGTCGGCACTGAGGTATCTGCCAGTGGTGTCAACAGCTGGACCGGTGCTGAAAATCCTAGTTTCGCTATCGATGGTCTTGGTCAGAATTATCTTAATTTTGGAGAAGTGAATACAGGCGTTTTAGTGACTCCTGCGTATGGAAGCTCGATCGTGACAAGGTTGAGCATTTGGACAGCAAACGATGCTGAAGAAAGTGATCCTGCTAGCTACCAAGTATTGGGAACGAATTCTGCTATTGGGGCAGGACCTTATGATTCGTCCCTATTCACCATGATTTCTCAAGGTGCGGTTTCGCTTCCGAGTTCACGGAATTCTAACGGGTCGTCTTTTTTACTTCCTGAAAACTCGTTCACCGTCTCATTTTCTAATGCCAATGCGTTTACTAGTTATTTGATTTTGTTTCCTACTGTTAAGGATGAAGCAGCGGCAGATGGTATGCAGGTCGCAGAAATTGAGCTGTTCGAAGGTTCAAACCCTGTTTTAGCCTTTGGTGATACCATAGCAGGAGTTCAGGCTGATGCTGCGATTGTTCCCGAGCCCTCGACTGGTGCTCTTGCTCTACTCTCATTGGCTGGATTAGCATTACGCCGCCGACGTAGCTAGAGTTATCTAGCTACTACATTAAGACTAAGCACATGCAAAGAAACCGCCAAATCTATTTAGCTTTAGTGTTGATCGTGATCACTATTGGAGTGTTCTCACGGTCTTCGTTTATGCCTGAGGGTTTTTTGAAAGAGTATGCAGGGGATACGCTTTGGGCTTTCATGGTCTATCTTGGGCTATGCTTCTTATTTCCTAAGTGGAGCGCTGTTAAGGTGGCTATCTATGCGCTGAGCTTCTCGTATGCGATCGAGGTTTCTCAGCTGAATCAACAAGAGTGGTTGAATAATCTCCGTGACACTAGACTAGGAGCGCTAGTCTTAGGTAGAGGTTTTCTCTGGTCTGACTTTCTTTGTTATACGGTAGGAGTCGTCCTGGGTTATCTATTAGACCGTAAGATAGAGAGATCAAACTAGGGAGTCCAAACGACAAGACGATAGAACGTTTGCTCGCTTGTAGTGGGCATTGTATGGCTGTGCTCTGAGTCATCACCTATGATTAAAGTTTGCCCTGTCACTGGGGTCCATAGAGTGAGGTTAGTGGATTGCTCTAGACGATAGTTACGGCCACTGACCGTCTTCCATTTGAGGTTTGTGACTGCACCTGCTGTAACGGCTTGAACTGCCAACACTGATTCTTTGTCTGTAGGGTCAGTTCCTGCTTCGTATTCTTGGGCATTTGTTTTCCCATCATTGTCACTGTCTTCGTCATCAGTATCTGAGTTGATATCAATGTCTCTAGCGGCAAGCCACCAATGTGGTATGCCTTTAGCTGTTACGCCTTTGTTTTCAACTGTCCAGGTAGTGGATTCAGAAGGTTGCCCTTGTCGCATCATACTCGACGCATAGTTCGTCTCTACCTTGATTGGCTGAGTCGCTTTGGCAAGTTGAGCTGTTGATATTGTCAGGGTCGCAGATGTCTCATCGGCTAACAATACTCCATCTACATACCACTGATAGCTAATGCCGTCTAAAGGCACAGCATCAACACTGAGAGAGGTGCTGTTAGTGACCTCGACATTACCTGATGTTAGAGGGCTAGCTGAGTCGACTAAGGACACGTGAGTGAACATCTTTTTCAAATGCGCCTCTCGACAAATAGGGCAGAACTGGGTGCCAGTAGCTCGCATGCCACAGAGGTTTCTCGGTCTATAGACTCCAAAGTCCGCATACTTAGCGCCTTCCCATGAGCCCACTAGTGAGGTATTACTATTTCCAGTAGTTGGCAGTGGAGTCCCAGCTTCTATCCAATGATTCCATTTCGGAGAAGCTCCATTAGTATCAACATTAGGCTCATTGGTGGAGCCTGAGAATGTGTTGCCTTGAAAGTAAAAATACTCATCAGCTAGACCAGCTAAGGAGTGACCTACTTCATGCACTGAAACTGCTGGGCCACTTGGATCCATAGAGTTAACAGCAATGGTTCCTCCTGCTCCACCGTATGTGTTCGAGTTAACAATCATTACGATTTGATCCCAGTTACCAGCTCCCACATAGGCGTCTGCTGCTGCAAAAGCACGAGATCGACCTTGGCTGTCAGCATAGAGTAATCTAGCGATGTTAGAGGTCCAGAATGAGGTGTTGTAGTAAGTATCGACGTAAGTTCCTTCAGTATTAAAGGTTTTATCTTGTAGGTCAGCGCCGCGTTCATTGCTCACTGTATCAATGCTATAAATGTTGGTGGTTTTCATCATTTCAGGCCAAGGGGCAATGAGCTTGAAGGCATTGATTGTTTTCTGAACGTCTGCCGCATATTTACCGCTAGTGATGTCTTCTTCTAAATAGCCATCTCCGACAAAGACGATGACAAGTCGATTATCATCAGCACCAGTGTCCTGAATTTTAGTAGCGCCTGTTGGACCTGGTGCCGCAGCTGCAGATTGAGGAACGGATGCCTTGTTGGCAGATTTGAGAGTTTTAGGATTTAAGCTGAGTGTTGTAGCTGTGAGAGGTAATGTCTCTACCTGAGTGATTTTCATGCGGCCAGCTAGTGCATTTTTAGCAACAATTTTCTCAATTTTGATCTGCGATGGTATTTGTTTTTCTGCTGAGCATTTCACTCGTAAGACGAACAGGTTCTGCTCAGGGATGAGTCCGTGTTCTGTTGAGCCTTCTTGTGGAGATACACGTAGACCTAGAGGGATGACTGTGCCACTAGTGGCTAAAACTTTATTGCCTTCATCTAACCATGTTATTTCCACAGGCAAGAGAGACATCGCTCCATTGACACCTGGTGAACTTCTCTTCTTCGCTGATGGTTCAAGTTGCTGAGCATTGACCAGTTCTAACATTCCAGTGGATTTAGTGTATCCCATTGTTAACTGCCATTCTGTTTCAGCTTTGAGTAGAGAAAACGTTGAGAGCAGTAATGTAACTGTTAGAGTAAGGAGGTAATTCTTTTTAATCTTAATGTTAGCCATGATCTTGATTGTTCTGTTTTGTGGAAATTAAAGTAAACGAAGACGTTGATCGTGTATCAGCCATCATTTTAAATGTGAAGTGAAAACAACATAACAACTGTTTGAAATCGTTTTTTTGTAACTCTGTCGAAAAGATGGCCTAGTATAGAGTATGAAAATTAGTATTATGCTAGCAGTGGTGACTGCTTTTATTGTCGGAGTGTCGAGTTTTTCTCAGGTGGTGATTGGGCAGGAGTCCGACCAGAAGGCGGCGGAGGTTGATCCTTTTGAGGGTGACGGCTTGGATGAAATGCCTAAGATGGTTGAGGTTTATATCGAGATGATAGAAGTCTCAGCACTGGAGTATGCAGAGATGATGTCTGAACCAATAGTGAATGATCATACTGCGATGAGGGGAGAGCTGATCAAGCAGGTTAAAGAAGGGAAGGCGAAGTTGGTAGCGAATCAATCTGTGGTGCTGAGGCCTGGGACTAAAACTGCTGTAGCTAGTGTTACTGAATTTATATATGAAACTGAATATGAGCCAGCTGAATATATAGCGCCTGAGGCAGTCAAGGCGACTACTGGCAAGAATGTGATAGAGAGGTATCCCGTGACTCCACCTACTCCTACCGCATTTGATGTCAGAAATGTAGGGCTGACGATAGAAGCTGAGGCAATCTTATCTAGAGATGGGAAGACTATAGATCTTAATGTTTCTCCTGAGTTAGTGAAGCATGTGGGGAATACTGTCATGGGAACTTGGAAAACGGCCTTCTCAGAAAGTGTTACTAAGATGCCTGTTTTCTATACTTTTAGTGTGGAGACGGCAGTAAGTCTTAAAAATGGGCAATTTATGAAACTGTGCACGCATACACCGGATATCGATGGGAAGCCGGATCACTCTCGTGAGGTGATTGTGTTTGTGAAAGCTAGTGTGCTTCAGTTGGCGAAGTAGATTTATAAAATCTCTTTCTGAATAGGAAGTAGACTAACAGGATGTTCAAAACATCGACTGGGATCCAGTAGTTAAAGGGAATCCATGCATACATAATGAAGTAGTCTGTTAGTGGATAGAGCGCATTGATGCCTCCGGAGATAGCATCGATGAATAGGTGGAAGATGTAGGCTGCGGAGCTGATGAATGCTAGCTTCAAAGGGAATCTCCGCCGATTGCATAGAGCGAAAATGATGAGGACTACAGAGAAGCAAGCCCAGAAGGGAATGCCGTGTGACCAGCTAGTGAGCCTGTCTTTGAGGTAGTAGTGGGGATTGATAATATCTGCTAAACCACCGGCGATGGCTATCCAGATATAGTCCCTTTTGCTGAGATTCAGTTTGTTATTTTTACCAGAAAAAAGACGAGCTATCACCACAGGTGCGAGTGCATGGGTGATAGTCGTCATGATTTTTTTCTATGGTTGTGTGGAAGTTTGAACGCTTTGGAGCGGGGAGCATGAAGCGGGGAGCTCTGCATCGTAGTCAAACGCTTTACGGCTCTCTACTAACTACTGTCTACTAACTACTGAATTAAGCTAAGCCAGCTCTCTCTAACAGAGGAGTAAGCTCAGGGTCTCTGCCCATGAATGCACGGTAGGATTCATCAGCTGGACGTGAGTTACCTCGTGAGAGAATTTCCTTTCTGAATGAAGCTCCTGTATCAGCGTTGAGGATTCCTTCTTTCTGGAATCTAGTGAATGCGTCTGCGTCTAACACTTCTGACCACTTGTAAGAGTAGTAACCAGATGCGTAGGCTACTGCACCACTGAAGAGGTGTGAGAAGCGTCTTGCTACACTTGGTGAGCTGGTAGCTAGCTTGGTTTTGTAGTCAGCTAGGATGAGTTTATCGACATCGTCGAGCTCCATTCCTAGATACTTGTCGAGGTTGACGTGGAGTTCTAGATCTAGCTTGCCCATAGCGAGCTGGCGCATGAAGCCTGATCCACTCATGTAGTTTTTAGCGGCTACCATTTTATCGAATAGCTCATCAGGAATAGTCTCTCCAGTCTCATGGTGCTTCGCGAACATGTCGAGTGTCTGGCGGTCCCAGCAATAGTTCTCTAGGATCTGTGATGGGAGCTCTACGAAGTCCCATGGGACGTTCGTTCCAGCGAGTGATTTCACTTCTACCTCGCTGAGGAGGTGGTGAATGAGGTGGCCGAATTCGTGGAAAATAGTTTCTACTTCACGGTGATCAAGAAGTGCTGGCTTGTCGCCTACAGGCTTGGTCATGTTACCGATGATGAGGCCTAGGTGTGGCTGTCTCGCATTTGAGCCTATTGGAGGAAGTCCAGTTTTGAGGCTGTTCATCCATGCTCCACCACGCTTGCTCTGACGTGGGTGCCAATCAGCGTAGAATGAACCTAACAGCTCATCAGATTTAGCATCGAAGAGGTCGTAGAATGAGCATTCTTCATGCCAGACTTGGACGGCACCCTCTTTATCGCTACCGAAGACGGTTTCTCGCTCTTCAATACGGAGGCCAAAGAGTGTGGACATGATGTCGAACATACCTGACATGACATTTTCTACAGAGAAGTATGGGCGGAGAAGCTCGCTATCGAAGTCGTATTCTTCCTTGCGGCGTTTTTCTGACCAATAGCCTACTTCCCATGGTTCTAGGAGCTCTACAGTTTCACCTTTTTGCTTACTGATGTAGGCTTTGAGTTCTTTATCATCTTGGATGAAGGCGTCTTGCACTTTCTCGTGAAGGTCTTCTGTGAATGCTAGGGCCGCGTCACCGGTTTTGGCCATGCGGCGCTCTAGGATCATGTCTGGGAAATTCTTTTTACCGAGGATCTCAGCCTTTTCTTGGCGAAGTTTGAGCGTGGTCCAGATTGCGTCTGTGTTGTCCCAGTCTCCTTTGAGTCCGATTTGGTTTCCACCTTCCCAGATCTCTTTTCTGAGTGAGTCGTCATCCGCATATTGCATGACTGGTCCCATGGAAGGATACTGGAGTGTGAATCTCCACTTTGGCTCGTCTTCTGAGCCGTGGCCTTTCGCTAGAGCGTCTTGGCGAGCACCTTCTTTGGCCATTTCTGGTAGTCCAGCGAGTCTAGCTGGATCATGGACGATGAGTTCCCAGTCGTTGGTGGAGTCGATCACGTTTTCTGAGAACTTCTGCGTTACGGCAGAGAGTTCAGCGTCGATTTCTGCCACACGTGATTTCTTGTCGTCTGGAAGATCAGCGCCTGATGAGACGAAGTCTGCACAGGTCTCTTCGACAAATCTTTTCTGCACATCATTGAGTGCGCTTACACCATCGCTATCGCGGAATGCTTTTAGAGCTGCCCAGATCTCAGCATCGAGAGAGATGGATGAGAAGAATGCTGACACCGCTGGTAGCATCTTGTTGAGGCCTTCACGTTGTTCATCGTTATTAGAAACTGAGTCGAGATGATTCAGTCTGCCCCAAACTCTACCGAGGTCATCAGTGGCGTTTTCTAGTGCTAGAAAAGTGTTCTCGTATGTAACAGCTTCAGGCTTGAGCGCTCTGATCGTAGTGAGGTTTGCTTCTGCGAGTTCGATAGCTTTGTTAGTGTCAGCTTCGATGTGATCTGGTGTGAGTGTGGACCAGCGAATGTGGTAGTCTTCTGCTAAAAATGGATGATTCATAATAATGATAATTTTACAGGGCTTAGTTCAGCGTGCTAGAGCGAAAAAGCAAGTGGATTACTAAGTTTTAAATTAAACTGTATTTGTATGATTCTTAATCTCACTGGTTTAGTCTCCTTTTCCGTTGCTTTCTGAGTAGAGCGATTCTATAAAATACCATCATGAACAAAAGAATCCTTACTCCTTACACTGCTGCGACTCTAGCTGTGTTAACATTCTGTAGTTTGCCTGTGAATGGGCAGGCTGAAAAAGTAGTGCCAATGCCAGATGCTAAGCCTGTGATCACGGCGCCAGAAACAGAGCTAGAAACTCTTAGCAAAGCAAACTCACTACGCGAAGAAAGGCTCAAAGCTGAACTAGCTGAAACGCGTGCTAAAATCGAACGTCTGAAGCTAGAAAACGAACTGCTGACTGAGCAACAAGCGTTAGAAGACACGAAAAGAGAGGCGGCTAAGAAAGCAGAAGATGTTGTGGCTGAGGAGGCGAAAGCGAAGATAGATCGCGAAGCTGCCATCGCTAAAAGTCAGGCAGCACTAGCGGCTTCAAAACTTTCACTAGAGAAAAATAAATGGGAAGAACAGACCGCAATGTATGCAGCTGAGATAGAAGCTCTAGAGGCTGCTAAACTCCGCGATAACTATGCAGATGCTAAGCCGGTTTATCTTGCTAAGCCACTAAAAGACGATGGAACCCTCGTCATCTCAGACCGTAGAATAGCGCTCAATGGAGCGATTTATTCTGAAACTGCTGATTACATCACAGAGCGTATTCATTACTACAATAACAAGAATAAGGAGCAACCGATCTTCATCGTAATCGATGACTCACCTGGTGGTTCAGTGATGGCTGGTTACCGTATTCTTAAGGCGATGGAGGGCTCAGATGCTCCTATCCATGTGGTGGTGAAATCATTCGCTGCTTCTATGGCTGCGTCCATCACGACTCTCGCAGAAGAGTCATACGCTTACCCGAATGCTATCATTTTACACCACCAGCTAAGCTCTAGTTTTTTCTTCACTACGATGAATCTGACTCAGCAGAAGGAATCCTACGAAGATTCTAAGAAGTGGTGGGACAAGCTCGCTGCACCTATCGCTAAGAAAATGGGGGTGACCAACGAAGAATTCATTAAACAGATGTATGAGCATAACTCAGACGGTGACTGGGTAGAATTTGCGACTGATGCTAAGAAGCTAAAGTGGGTAAATCACATTGTAAGCCGTATCCAAGAGACTGGTCAGCTAGTCAATCCTGACAGCATAGAGGCTGATGATGAGGACAAGGAGGACAGCCTTAAGCTAAAAGAGACAACGGGTAAAGATGGCAAGCCATGCATGTATCTTCCACGTATCAATCCTCACGATGTTTACTTCCTCTACAATCCAGACGGTTACTACCGCATGCGATAATTGAGGTTTAACTGCTTATTTATTTAATTAATGATGTCCATTATCCTCAGAATCATTCCTGTGATCCTTATCCTGCTGTTTGGATACTGGGGGTATCATCATTTATTTAGCCCTATAAAAAAGCAGAAAACTGAACGGGGTAGCCCTAGATCTATGCAGGGTGGTGGACCTAAGAGAGCTAGCCAGCAGACTACTGCGGTGACGCTAGTGCCTAGGCCCTATGAAGTTCATTTAAAGACGCAGGGCGTGGTTAGAGCGAGGATTGTGACCTCGCTCACCCCTCTCGTTTCAGGAACTATTATTGAAGTCACAGACAGATTTCAGGATGGTGCATTTTTTGAAAAAGGTGATGTCTTAGTGAAGCTAGATCCAGAGGACTATGAATCACAAATCGTCACTTCAGAGGCGACTCTAGCCAGAGCGGAAGCTTCTCTAGCTCAGGAACTGGCAAGAGCTGCTCAAGCTCTACGAAACTGGCAAGATATAGGCTTCGATGATGAGCCGAACGACCTCGTTTTACGTAAGCCACAACTGAAGGAGGCTCATGCTAATGTAGCCGCTCAGGAAGCAGCTTTGCAGCGAGCTAAGCGCAGTCTGGAGCGCACAGTGATCAAGGCTCCATTCTCAGGCAGAGTGAGCCAGAGGTCTGCTGGCCTAGGCCAGTCAGTCAGCTCAGGAACTAAGCTAGGTGACATTTATGCTACGGATTATGCAGAGGTGAGACTGCCTCTCTCAGCCAAGCAACTCACGATGATAAAGATCGACGAGCAAGGCAATCAATCGATCCCTGTGAAGCTAAAAGATGCGTTGAATTCAGAGAATACGACAGTTTGGAATGCGAGTATTAGACGAGTGGAAGGTGAGTTAGATCAGTCATCTCGTGAGTTATTTGTCATTGCTCAGATCAAGGATCCATTCGGGATTTATAGTAAGAAAATTGATGATTCTGCAGAGCATTCCCCTCTCAGAATTAACCAGCCAGTGCTGGCATCTATAGTGGCGAATACTATCGAAAATGCATTCGTGATAGAGAGAAAAAACCTCTACGGAGCGGATGAGGTTTTGTTGATTGAAGATGGCAAGATAGTGCGCAGAAGTATCAAAATTATTTGGGCTACAGAAGACTCAGTCATCACGGTAGATCCAGATCTAGCGGGTAAAGTGCTAGCTACTTCTAGACTTAGTTACGCCAATACGGGGACCCCCATTGAGGTGATGGAAGAAGAGTTTGCAGATGAAGAGGATAAGAAAGTGAAGCGTGGTAAAGCTAAGCCACCTCGTTCCGTCCGTAAGCAGAAATAAAACGGTAGGAAATATTCGCATTTTCAGATTCTCTGATTAGAGTATGCCCATGATTAAAGAAGGAGCAAACGCACCAGATTTTACAGCTAAAGTAGCGGGATACACTAAGGATGAAGTTAGCCTTAGAGAACTGCGGGGTAAAAGAGTGGTGCTGATATTTTATCCTAAAAGCGGGACTGGCGGATGAACTAAGCAAGTAGGTTCAGTGCGTGATCACTGGGCGAGAATCAATGCCAAAGCGCAAGTCTTCGGAGTCAGCTGTGACTCGCTTGAGAAGCAGCAAGAGTTTCTGGATAGTGAGAATCTTAAGTTCCCACTCATTAGCGACCAAGAGCGTGATATCGTGCGCAAGTATGATGCTGGGCTAGGCCTAGATCTCATGGGCGGTAAGCTCATGGTGGCGAAGCGGGTAAGCATCATCATCGATGAGGTAGGTGTGGTGGAAAAAGTGATCGACAAAGTCAGCGTCGCTAGCCACGGAGAAGATCTGTTAGAGGCTCTAAGATCACTTGCTAAAATCTAGACGAGATTTCTAATAATCGTGAAAGTCACGATGGCGCCAATGACGATTAAGCCTCTGTTTAGTGTGAATTTAAGTAGCATAGTTTCACCAGTGATGAGTTTCATCACAATGGAGTAGAGGCAGAGGGCGAAGAGTAGAATAAGCCCGCTGATAAATAGCGAGTGGCTTAGAAATGCGGCTTTGAATTCTCCATCTAGTAGATGATAGATAGCGCTAGTCCCTCCACAGCCAGGGCAGAGGATGCCAGTGATTTCTTTAATTGGGCAGTGCGCTTGCGGAATGATTGTCTTGATTGATAAAATAAGAAAGACGACAAGAGCTAAACCCAGTAAAATAAAAAGGGGAGTGCTAAGTAGCCTCCCCTTTTGATGATCTTGCATTAGATTGCAAAGAATTTTATATTAGTTGCCTGAGCTTGGTGTGGCTGGAAATTCGTAGCTTTCAGTTTTCTGTAGCTGCTGTTGCTTCTCGATTTCGTCCATGATTGAAGCTCCTGCAGTGAGACCAATGATAGCGAGGATGATCGTGATTCCGATAGAAACGTAGCCGCAAACAACTCCAGCAGTAGCCATTCCTTTACCACCTAATGCCGGGTTGCGCTTGATCTTACCCATTGAAAGGTGACCGAAGATAACAGCTGGGATAGCGAGAATAACACCAAGGTAGCAAGTAAGAAGTAGTCCTAGAATACCAAGAACAAGAGCAGTAATAGCGAAACCATCAGTCTGCTGAGGCATCATTGGTTGGTTAGGATGCTGTGGTGGGTATGGTTGTTGTGGTTGTTGAGCGTTTGGTGGATTGTATGGGTCTGACATAATAGTGGTAGTTTATAGTTATATTGATTTTTTAATGCAAATTATAGAGTGATGTCTTCGTCTTTATACACACCAGATGCAATCCATTTAGTGTCTTCACTGGCGTTTGTAAAGGTCACATTGCCTTTAATCACTACGTTTTCTGTAAATCTTACAGGGCCGTTGACGGTAATTTTCGTAGCATCTTTGAGTGATGGAGTTCCGAGTCCTTCGAGGCTGTCTACTAGCTTATATTCTCCGCTGAGAGCGATGACTGGTGGCTTACCTTTTCTCTCTGAGATGAGTGCTATGCGTCCGTCTTCTGTTGTTTCATAAGCATCTGAGCGTAGTGCAAAGAGGTCAGAAGTAGTTTTGACTGGAGCGAAGCGTGAACGTGGCACACAGATAGCACCTGCGTCTGCGAAGCATTCGATTGCTGCGCCCATTGCTGTTTCTAGCTGATAGACTGGTGTGGATGTCTTGTCTCTTGGGTCGATGGTTTTGGTGTTCTTAATCATCGGTAGAGGGAGACTTCCGCCTTGCTCGTCGAGAGCAGCTTTGAGTGAGTCTAGTCTGATCCAGAGGCTGTTTGTGTTGAAGTATTGGTGACGTTCGATGTTCTGGAATTGATCCAGATCTTCGTCTGCAGTCTGTGCTACTTCACGGAGAAGTAGCTGGCTGTCGGCAATACGAGTGGCTAGGTGGCCACCTTTTTTGTCAGCTTCTGTGCGTCGAGTAGCTTCCATGAGGAATGGCTTACCAGACTCTGCGAAGTATTTGAGAATGCCTGCATCGAGCACTGCTCCGAGGTTGTCTGAGTTTGAGACGAAAGCGTATTTTACTCCTGCTGCGAGGAGCTTGTCTAGCCAGCCTGATCCAGCGATTGCAGCGTAGAGATCACCATGTCCTGGTGGGCACCATTCTAGTGATGGATTCTCAGGGTTAGCTGCAGGAGTCATGGTGGCGACATCGATTTTAGGAATCTGATTTTGCATCATTTCCACATCTGCTGCGTCAGCGAGATTCTTATCAGCGTATTGCTCAAGATGTTCTAGAGTATCTTCAGAAGTGCTGAAGCTGTTCATGAGGAGGAACTTCACCTCTGCGCCGGTCGTCTCACGTAGGTAAGAGATCTGATCCACGATGATGTCGAGGAATGTGGAGTCACCTTTGACAGGGAGGAGGCTTTTCGCCTTCTGTAGTCCCATGCTAGTTCCTAGTCCGCCGTTGAGCTTGATGACTACTGTCTGTGCGAGAGTAGCAGGGTCGAAAGCGGTGTCTGCACTAGAAATATCGCTAAGCTCTGGGAGATCTGGGATAGGCTGAATGCTGTCTTCACTGATCATTCCTGTCTCTTCTTTTACTAGTGACTGGAAATTGCGGTCAAATGACTTGATAGCAGCCTCGCTTACATTGGCTTGCTCCATCTTTTCTCTGAATGGGGTGAAATCGCTCATATCTGTGCTGAAACTGAGTGATTTTCTACCTATAGTCACGCATATTCTCTTTTGATGGCTAGATGCAGTAAAATAGACTTGACGCTAATGCAAGTTAGTTGCATTAACGGCGAATCATGAAAACAACAACAATTCAAGTAATGGGATTGCTAGCGCTTAGTAGTGCTGGTGTGACAGCGGCTGGTGGTGACTTTATGCAGAAGCTTTCTGACAAGGTGACATTTACAGCTCACGGAAATTTCGTCGCAGGTGTGAGTAGCGGAGAGGCTGCTGACCTGGCAACTCATGGACATGATCCGAATCAAGATAGAAGCATTCAGGGTATTGATTTTGGTTTAAGTCTACGAGCGAATGACTATGTGGAAGGTTTCATCAATGGTAATCTATTTCTCGATGCAGAGGATAAAATGGATACTGAATGGGAAGAAGGATTCTTAAAGCTGAAGAATTTACCTGGAGGATTCGAGCTACGTGGTGGTAGATATCTAAACAGACTGGGCACTCAAAATAATGTCCACTTGCATGGCTGGAGATTTGTCGATGCAGACTTAGCCACTGGATTATTTCTCGGCGAAGATGGTCTGCGCACTGAGGGAGTGGAGCTTAGCTGGGTGAAGCCGTATGATTATGGAAATTTCATCCTATCAGGAAGCTATGGTAATGCTCTAGAGCACGTGCATGAGGAAGATCATTCTGGTCACAGTGAGGCAGAAGAGACTACTGAGAAATCATTTTTCAATGGGGAGCTTTTGACGTTGAGAGCACAGTTTGGCTACAACGCAGATGATTTTAACTATCACACAGTTGGCTTAAATTACGCTACAGGAGAAAATGGCTTTGGTAGAGACAGCGAATTATTCTCTGTAGACTACCAATATCAATGGAGAGAAAATGGTCTCGAAGCTGGCGGTAAAGAATGGCTGGCTGGAGTAGAATACATGCAGAGAGATGTAGAGTGGGTGGATGAAATGATACCTAGCCTTCAGGGTGAAACTTCTCAGAAAAGCGTGATGGTCAAGGTGGGGCACACCTTCGCAGACGACTGGAACCTAACTGCTCGCTACGGAAGAATCCAAGGAGTCACAGATGGCAGCTTCGTCACAGATGAGCGTCGTAGATTATCACTAGCACTCACCCATAGTTACACTCTGAGCGATCAGTGGAATGGCTACGCTAGACTTCAATACAATCACGATGAACTTCAAAGTAATGACTCGGAAGACAGCCTCTGGCTTCAGCTAGGAGTTAGCTTCGGAGCTAAAGGAGTCAGCGAGGTCAGATAATCATACGAACTAAACTTAATGAACCCTATTAGCACCCTGTTGGTGCTGGTAGGGTTAGAACTTGTTAGTGTTCGAGATCTGACAAGATTCTAGGAGGTCGTTGACCTTCTGCTCTAGCTTCCCTTTATCATACTCAGTGCCAACAGCGTCTACTTGCTTGATCACTTCTCGCAGCATGGATGAGCGCCCTTCGTTGGTAGCCCAGAGTTCTTGCACAGCTGGTGCTAATTTGTGAATAGGATCGAAGTAGAAGAACAGCTCACCTGGCTTAACAAGCGGGGCTGTCCAGGCTGATATACCGTGCACTTGGTCATAGTATTCGTAGGAGTTGATAGGGCGTTTACCTCCACCACCAGGTAGATCACAGGTAAACATTGGTGTGTTAAATCCTGCTGTGACACCACGCACTTCTTTAGAGAGTTGCATGTGTTCTTTGATCGTGGTGCGGAAGTGCTCAACACCAGGCACCATGTCATGTTGATAAACATAGTATGGCTGAACGTTCATGTAACTGAGTTTCCGAGTGAGGCAGATCATTTCTTCCTTAGAAAGGTTTACACCCTGCTGAAGCACCGCTTGGTTTCTGACGATGATACCGTCTTGGAAGAGTTTATCCATCGCACGTTTATTCCAGATAGTGATTTCTCTTGGGCTGGAAAAGTGAGTGTGGATGAAGACTTGCTTACCCATTTCACGACCTTTTTTGACAACATCTAAGAGAGCATTATACCACTTATCGTCAGTGAGGATTTTCATCGGTAAGATGGCAATCCCTTTTGTGGCGTAGCGGAAACGGCGGATGTGTGGGATAGCTAGAAGAGTTTCACCGATCTGAGTGATCTGCTCTGGGCGGAGATTGAAAGAATCTCCACCAGAAATAACGACGTCTTCGACCTCTGGGTTTTGCCTGATGTAATCAAAGACCTCGTCCCACTGACCAGATTTAGCACCGTATGAGCTCTTCTTCATAGAGCTAGTAGAGCCACCGATGACTCGGCTTCGTGTGCAGTATGAGCAGTAAACTGGGCAGGTTGTTAGAGGGAGAAAGAGGACCTTATCAGGATAACGGTGAGTGAGCATGTTCACTGGTGAATCCGTGTCTTCTCCTAGTGAGTCTTCAGCCTTAAATGGGTGATCTGGTAGGAACTGAGAAGCCACTGGTAGGAACTGCTTGCGGAGTGGGTCGTCTAGAGGGTTGTCCCAGTCGATAAGCGCAAAAACATAAGGGGTCATGCGGACATTCATCGGTGTGATTTCTAGTCCCTGAGTCATGTCTTCTAGGAAGTCAGGATCTAGTCTGTCTCCGAGCACCTTGACGAGATCTTTTGGTGTCTTGATAGAGTTTTTACTTTGCCACGTGTGGTCGCCGAACTGTTCTTCTGAGATGTTTTCCCAAGCAGGAATTTGTTGCCAGAATAGGTCTTCACGGAATGTGCGGTGGTCATAAATACTAGCTTCGACTTCTATCTTGGATGGGGGTGTCCTCTGTTCATTAGTCATGGCTATTATTTAATCTTTTTTAGTTTATTAATTCTTCTCTCCTGCTTCACAGGCGATATCAATACAGCGTAATACCATGGCTGTCCAGCCGGTCTGGTGGCTAGCTCCACATCCTCTGCCTGACTCGGCATGGAAATACTCGTGGAATAACACTAGATCTTTCCAGTGTGGATCTGTAGCGTATTTACCTTCAGTGCCGTGGCATGGGCGCACACCATTTTCATCTGCTAAGAATATTCCTGAGAGACGAGCAGCTATTTTGCCAGCGATCTCATTGAGATTATATTTATCACCAGATCCTGTAGGGTATTCTACTTTGAAATCATCACCGTAGAAAAGAGCATAGCGCTGGAGAGCTTCGAGTAGCAGATAGTTAGTAGGGAACCAGATTGGCCCTCGCCAGTTTGAGTTGCCGCCGAAATCATACGTGTTTCCTTCTCCTGGCACGTAGTCCACCATGTAGTTTCCTTTAGCATGGCTGAAGACATAAGGTGTTTCTTCGTGGTATCGGGAGAGCGATCGGAGACCGTGTGGGGAGAGAAATTCAGACTCATCAAAGAGATAAGCCAAGATTTTCTTCAGACGTCTTTCAGAAGGGATAGCAAGGAGACGGTGTCTCTGCTTTTCGCTGACTGGGCAGAATGAGATAAAGCGTGCGAGCTCTGGACGATTATCGATGAACCAGTTCATTCGCTTTGTGAAATTAGGTAGTTTCTCTAGCTGATCTTCTTTCAGTAGCTCTACTGCGATGAGTGGTAAGAGGCCTACAAGTGAACGAGTTTTCAACGGGATAGCTTCACCATTGAGTTTCAGCTGATCGTAGTAGAAACCATCTTCTTCATCCCATAGTCCGTCGCCGTTTTTGTCATTCATTGCATCTGCAATGGCGATGTAGTGCTCGAAAAACTTAGAGGCTAGATCTTCATACACTGGGTTTTCCTGTGCTAATTCGAGCGCCATAGACAGCATTGTTAGACAGTAGAATGCCATCCATGCTGTGCCGTCTGCTTGCTGAAGAAATCCTCCCACAGGTAGTGGCTTCGAGCGGTCAAAGACTCCGATGTTATCCAGTCCTAAGAATCCGCCTTGGAAGAGATTGTTACCTTCTGCGTCCTTACGGTTCACCCACCAGGTGAAGTTAATCAAGAGCTTCTGGAAGACGCTTTCTAGGAACGGACGGTCACGATGTCCGCGTTCTCCAGTGATTTTATAAACTCGCCAAGCTGCCCATGCGTGGACTGGAGGGTTGACGTCGCTGAAATTAAATTCGTATGCGGGTAGCTGGCCGTTCGGGTGCATATACCACTCACGGAGAAATAGTTCTAGTTGGCTCTTGGCGAATTCTGGGTCGAGCTTAGCGAATGGTAGCATGTGAAATGCTGAGTCCCAAGCTGCGAACCATGGGTATTCCCATTTGTCAGGCATTGATAAGACATCAGATGCATGGAGGTGCTTCCAGTCACGGTTTCTGCCTTTGAGACGAGCTTCAGGAGGTGCGTGTTCTGCATCATCTCCCTTGAGCCATTCGTCGACTACGTAGTAGTAAAATTGCTTGGTCCAGAGTAGTCCGGCACGAGCTTGGCGAGACACTTTCTTCGCCTCGTCATTGAGTTTCACTCTATCGAGACCTTCGTGGAAAACATCTGCTTCTGCGATACGGTCTGCCATTACTTGGTCGAAATTTTCTCCAAATGGAGTCTCTGGTGCGTCACTGACCATCGATAGCCTTAGCTTGAGCACACGTTCTTCACCAGGAGCTAGATTTAGCTCGAAATGTGGGGCGCATTTAGTTCCTGTGTGATCAGGATTTACCGCTGCTGCGTCGCCATGGATGACCTTTCTGTGGAACGCGTCTTTGACGTATGGGCTTTCATTTGGCTTGCCCCAGAGTAGCTCCGAGTTGCTCTCATTTTCTGTAAATAGAAGTTCAGCATCACCTTCATACTGGAAGATATAGTCGCCGAGAGTTTCGTAACTGATCGCCACTGTGCCATCATTCTGTCTCGTCATGCTTGGACGTTCGGATTTCTGTTCCTTGCCCCAGCTCCAGTTGTTGCGCAGCACAATAGTCGGTAGAATATGCAGGGTCGCTGCTTCAGGTCCACGGTTCGCACAGCTTAGACGAATGCAGAAATCTTCAGGTGTGTTCTTAGCGTATTCTGAAGTGACATCGAAATATCGGCTTTCATCGAATGCCCCAAGATCAGCTAGCTCTACCTCTGGGTTTTCTAGCCCAGCGGTGCGGTTTTGCTCTACTAATTCCTCGTAGGGAAATGCCATCTGAGGGTATTTATAAAGCGCTTTTCCGTAGGAGTGAGTGGGTGTGGCATCGAGATAGTAATAGCATTCTTTTACATCTTCACCGTGATTTCCCTCAGGGCCAGTAAGACCGAAAAGTCGTTCTTTTAAAATTCCATCGTTACCATTCCAGAGAGCTAGGCTGAAGCACAGGCGGCTCTGACGGTCTGAGAATCCTAGTAGTCCATCTTCACCCCAGCGGTAGGCACGGCTACGAGCTTGGTCATGCGGGAATGATCCCCAGCTGTTACCGTATGGAGAATAATCCTCACGAACTGTGGCCCACTGGCGCTCGCTCAGATAGGGACCCCAGCGCTTCCAGTGCTTTTCTCTGAGGCGATCTTCCTTTAGGCGTTGTTCTTCGGTATTCATGCTATAAAAATTATGAGGTTGTAACTGCTGGAGTTAGAACTCTTCAGAGCGATAAAGGCAAGCAAACTCTTAATCGGTAGTAGCTCTATTAGGTCATAAAGATTGTTACTGATCTTCAGATGCTGATGTGTCTATGGGGCCTAGCATCTTCAGTCTCTCTTGCAGCTCTTTCTTCATTTGCTGAGTCACCATCGTTTCGTAATGACTCCAGCCTGTATTTGGATCTAAACTGAGTAACGGGTCCGTAGCCACATAGTGTTTTTCTGTCTCATAAAAGCAGGCAGCAAGGATAGTCATCATTAGCATAGCTACAGCTAGCACTGGAGTCAGCGCACGGTTCACAGTGTATTTTTCTAGAGTAGGTCGTTTGATCGTAAATGAGCTAGCGATCACTAACAAATACAGAGCAACAAGACCTAGCAAGCCACACATCGTCCAGCAGATTATCCCTCGCTGAGTGTCAATTAAACCGCCCAAAATCATCGCCAAGAATGAAGCTCCAGCCATCAGCCATGCTAGCCAAGATGCCGAGCGCACGATAGCAGGCAATACCTTACTCATTCTCCAACGAAGGATACAAAGGCTTAGTGAGATGATTGATAGAATCATTGCGATTGGTTGTCCAATAGTTGCTGTGCCTTCTGCTGCAGCAATGTTCCATTCACGAGCGCTCAGATCTGTGAAATGAGTAAGTAGCCAATAAAATATGATTGGTGACAAGACTCCACCAAGCAAGATGACTATCCAATCACGTGAAGTTAAACTCCCACACAAATTCATGCCAATAGGAGTCATTATTGTTTTTCTCGCGAACCGATATATCCAGACCGTAAACAAAGTAATACCTAGTATAGCCCAGCCTAATCCCATGAAGAATCTTCCTATGAGAGCATGTTCTGAAAGTCGCCCAGCCCTATATATATCATCGCTAAAAGTCAGGGGGACGATCAATTTATATTCAATATGATTACCATTTAGGAGCATTGGGCGTTTAGCTGATTCTCTATAATGATTAGATCTCTCATCCATTACCTCATTATCATTTTTGAGAGCTTTACCAAATGCCACAAGTCGTTTTTCCATTTCGTCCCATTCGGCATGTTGGACAGCTTTAATCATCGCGGGATAGGTAGCATTCATTTCAGCACGTAGCACAATGAACTCTATCAGATTCTCCATTTCAGACATCCTTTGATGCCAATATTTTATATTATGAGTGACCCACCATTCTATTAGTTCTTTTTGACCGTGCTTACTGAGCCATTCATAGTGGGCAGCAAGTAACTGTGAGCTTTTAAGAAATTTAAGCGACCCATCCAGTGGAATACTGGCTATAGTTAAAATGTTTTGGAATTTCTCGTTTAAATCAACATACTTAGGTTTACTAGCCAGTATTGTAAGCACGAGTTCTTTGTATTCCTTAGCCGATTCAGTATTAGTGGGTTTCGAAATTCCTTCTTTTAATAATGCCACGGCTTTTTCGAATTTTTGTTGATCTTTGATTTCCCAATGGTCTAGCTCAACTAGCTCTTTGGTTAATCTTTGCTGTTCTTTCAAACGCCTGTGGCTCTTAGGATAATCCTCCAACCCCCGTTCAATACTGCTCAGCTCTTTTCTTAGCTTCCTATAAGTCTTGGCCTGTTCGATGGCTTTGTAATAATCAGCAGCGTATAAAATATGGTATAGGCCATTCTCAGGCTCTATCTTTTTAACTGTATCTAAAAATCCTTCTGGATAGGTATTATTTTCTGAGTGATAGCGCTCAAGGTAGTGTGCATATAGCCCAGTTTTCTCAGGGTTAGACTCCCATAAAAGCTTTGCCCCACTGGCATTAAGTCCATCATATATTACACGGCTTTCTTCAAGTGTAAATTCGATAGGGCTAAACTCGGGTGGGTAAATGGAAATCAGCCTAAAGTCTTTATAAGCAACAACTGGACTTGTATTCCTCACTGTCATCATCATGACAAACGAAACGATGAGCAACACTATCAAACCAATTCTGCCAGGAGAAAATTTTCTAACCGGTGTGTTTCCCAATCGCTCTGTTGTTTGGGAGAGACCTTGACTGTTAGACCCGATCTGTTGCTCTAATTCTACAGAGGCATGCACCTGAGCTTCAGCATCTAGATCTTTAACTGCCTCGGCTATAAATAGATCTTTCTCCTCGTTGCTCATGGAGAATACTTATCTAGTTTTATTCAGCCTAGCAAGGGTAACTCGAAGGACTGGCTCTCTATGTCTCAAGGTAGATGATATGTCTAGATTAAGGTTTTTTGAAGCTTTTGAGAATCCAAGTGGTGTCCGTTTCTCTGTCATCATAGTGAAATTTCACTATTCCAATTCCTGGTTTAAACCAAAATTTAGAAGATGTTTTAGACTGAAAGGTTTCATACTTGGTGAGGCATGTGTGAGTGATGATTACACAGTCTTTATAGATTATACCCTTTATAGTGAGGTCTTCACGATTAATGACCTTAATGTCCTGTATAGTTGTTGAGTCCTCAAAACTAGATTGTGAGCGTATAGTTTGAGTTTCATGATAATCTTTGTGCAGTATTTTAGGGAAGACCCTAGCTGCTGGAGTGTGGGTTATCTTCAAAGGATTTTCATCTTTTTTATTCACCAGTTCTGCCACTACCCTTGTAAGGGATAATCCGTTCTGGGTGCTAAATGTTTTTTTCAGTAGGTGTTTTTCTAGTTTATCACCATTGAGAGAATGAAAACTTAGATTCCGAATCAAGACACCTTTCTCTAGACTAGTATTTTCGACCCAGTCCACCACTTTGTAGATCTTGCCTTTGTTGTCTTTGATGAAGACATTATACTCCCATCTGGTTCCAGGTTCAGTAGGGAACTCCAGCTCCCCTAGCTGCTCCTTGCCGGGATTGATAATCTCATATTCTACTGGCTGAATTTCCTCCTGAATCTCTGCATGACAGCCTATGGTCATGAGTAACGGCAATAGGATGTTGAGCATTCTTTTCATGCTCAGACTCTAGCTGTTCACCCACAGTGACACCATGTAAAAGTGAATCCTGTGTGAAATCCTACACAGCCCAATATACTTTACCCAAAGGTCTTCCCCAGATGATGGACGACTTGTTGTCTCCACCAGTCCCAGTCGTGGGCGACGTCTTGTCCCCAGATGTCACGCTCGTGGCTGACGCCCTTGGCGATGAGTAGGTCAGCTGTTCTGTCAGCCTGCCAAGTCGAGTGGGCGAAGCTGTCGTGAATGAAGGTGTCAAAGCAGTTCTGACCATCCTGCATATAGATCACAGGGTAGGCTAGTGATGGGTCATCACCGTATCCTGCAGGGAGATAGATATAGAGAGGTCGATCAGGTCGACTACCCTTGAAGGTGTCTATTTTGACGACTTTAGATGCTGTAGAAGTAGTAAGCACAGTCATATCTATCTAATAAGCGTGTCAGATAGTCAACAGCCTAGTTGACAAGCTCCAGTTTAGCTTCCATTCTAACAGGAGTGAACGGCTATGAACCAGTATCAGGATACCTCCAGCTCGGCATGGCAGAAGACGCCATAGCTGAGCTCAGATCTATGCCTAAGACCAAGCGCAAGACTGAGCGATATAATGAGCTGCTACTCGCTACACTCATGATGCAGCAGTCGTGGGCTGAGGCCGCCGATACAGCTCAGTGGCTGTGTGGTAAAAACGAGAAAGAGACAGCTTATTTCATTCATGCAGCATATTGCATGCACGAGACGGGTGACACTCTAGCTGCGTTACGATTCTTGATGAATGGGCCTAAATCTCTGCTTGATGAGCCTCTCTATCATTATAATATGGCTTGCTATCATGCCATGCTAGATCAGCCAGAGCCTGCCCTATATGCGCTGAGGAGATCTTTTGAGCTAGATCCTGAGCTGCGTGAAGTGGCAGAAAATGATGAAGATTTAGATAGTCTAGAATTCTAAAAGCTTCAATTTATTCACTTGCCAAACTGGTATCCAGCGACACAGTGATAGCATGAAATTTGTATTACTGATCGCCACAGCGCTAGTATCTACTAGCCTTGGTTTACTAGCTAGAGAGCCACTTGATAAGCCGAATATCATCATCATTTATCTCGATGATAGTGGCTATGGAGACTTTTCGCATAACGGTAATCCTGTGATAGAGACGCCAAACATTTCGAAGCTAGCCAATCAAGGGGTGAACTTTACTCAGTTTTATGTAGCAACAGCAGCTTGTAGCGCATCTCGATATTCGCTTCTCACTGGTCGCTATCCTGGCAGATCAGGACTCGGTAGCTGGGTAGTGGGGCCTGAATCTAAGGGGCATATTAGAGCGAGCGAAGTCACCATCGCGGATGGACTTAAAAGTGCAGGATACAAGACTGGAATGTTCGGTAAATGGCATTTAGGTAGCCCAAACGGCAAGAATAAGATGTCACAAGATACGTTACCTTTGGCGCACGGATTTGATACTTGGTTAGGCACGAATGTCTCTCATGACTATGGCAATTCAAAGCTGCTAAAATCTGACCCTAACGGCAATAGTCCAATCAAAGGATACAGTGAAATTGCAAAAAATCTACCCTCTGATGTAGCTACATCAACTTCTCTGACAGGTCGCTATACCGCCGCCACAGTAGAATTTATTAAGGAGAATAAGGACAAGCCGTTCTTTGCCTACGTGGCACACAATCAACCGCATTTAGGGCTGTTTGTTTCTGATGAATTTAAAGGCAAGTCTAAGCGTGGGCTACTAGGTGATGTCATGGCTGAGGTAGATAACTCAGTGGAACAGATTCTTAACACACTGGAGAGCGAAGGTATTCAGAAAAACACCCTCGTGATCTTCTCTTCCGACAATGGACCATGGATCTTATTTGATGAGGCCAAAAACCATCCTAAGTATGGTGAAGCAAGAACACATGTAGGATACGCTTTACCATTCCGTGATGGGAAAGGCTCGACTTGGGAAGGTGGCCACCGTGTGCCAGGTGTGTTTTACTGGCCAGGCGTCATTGAGGCAGATCGTAATCTAACACCAGTAAGCACGCTGGATGTGTTACCAACGGTTTTCGCTCTAACAGGTGCTAAACTACCGACAGACCGCAGTATCGACGGTAGAGATATCCGTTCTCTTCTGATACCTAATATTGAGAAAAATCTCGGTGAGTTTGAATTCCTCTACAGCTATACAGACAACATGCCAAGTGCGATTCGTAAGGGACCATGGAAGCTGCACATCAGAATCGGCTCACAGAAGAGAGACAACTATGGATATGAGGCTAGCAAGGCAAAGCCGCTACTTTTTAATGTAGAAGAAGATATCAGCGAATCCATCGACAGAGCTGCCGAGCAACCTGAGAAGGTCAAAGAACTGTTAGGGCTAATAGAAAAGAAAACTCAGCAGATTAAGCAAGAAGGAGTGCTGAAGTAGAAGTAGGATAGTTGGAAGAATTCATGCCATAATTTTTGATCGAACTATACGAAATGTTAGTTTAAATTCATCTTATGAAGAAATGGAAATGTTCAGATATTATCGTAGCTCCATCATTACTTGCCGCTGATTGGGGGAAGGTGACGGAGGAGGTGTCACGCTCTATTAATGCAGGTGCTGAGTGGATTCATCTCGATGTGATGGACGGACATTTCGTGGATAATATTTCCTTCGGTGCCGACATGGTGAATGCTGTGAGTGAGTCGAATGATACCTATCTAGATGTGCATCTAATGGTGAGCCGACCAGACCATTTTCTAGATAGTTTTATCAAAGCTGGGTCTGACATGATCACGGTGCATCTGGAAGCTGAGCATGATGTAGCAGAGACTCTGAAGCGTATCAGAGCAGCTGGTTGTAGTGCTGGTCTGGCGATCAATCCCGCTACACCATTAGAAGATGCGATGCCGTATTTTGATCAGATCGATCTCTTGCTCTGCATGACTGTAGTGCCGGGGTTCGGTGGGCAATCATTTATGATGGAAGTGATGCCAAAGGTGGAGCAAGCGTCTGCGTTACGAGATCTACGTGGGCTAGATTTCCATATCGAAGTGGATGGCGGAGTCGGAATTGAGACCGCAGCGATCGCTAAGAAAGCAGGAGCAAATGTCTTAGTAGCTGGTTCATCTACCTTTAAAGCTCCTGATATGAAAGAGGCTGTGACTGCGATTAAGA
>CAKZNV010000126.1 GCA_937132085.1 uncultured Rubritalea sp.
ACCTCTTAGCTTGCTGTGGTTCTTTAGAAGGTTTAGCCTGCTGGTATGGCTGGAAAACGTTCGCTTACTAACATACATATTCATTCGCTGATCAAGGAATCGGGGATCGATGCTCTGGAGTCTCAGCTGGCGCCGAAGCTTGAGCCTGCTGTGAGGGCTATTATTCCGATGGCTAAAGTGGATAAACGTAGAGTGGATAAAACTTGGAAGGCTTTGAAGCAAGATGCGAATGAGGATCTGTTAGACCCGTGGACGGAACAACATTTGGAGACTTTTGATGGCAATATTGAGAACTGTATCGGTTCTGTGAAATTGCCAGTGGGAGTAGCTGGGCCGCTACGTGTGAATGGCCTGTTTGCTCAAGGTGATTATGTGATTCCGCTGGCTACTTCTGAGGCAGCATTGGTGGCTAGTTATCATCGTGGGGCTTGTGTGATTTCTGCCAGTGGTGGCTGCACATCGATGCTTCTGTATCAGGCGCTGAATCGCTCACCGGCCTTTGTGTTTAAGACTCTGGCTGAGAGTGGGAAGTTTGTGGCATGGGCGATGGAGCATTTTGAGAAATTTCAGCAACTAGCGAGCACGACGACATCGCACGGTAAATTAGTGGATGTGGGGACTACGCTTGAGGGCAATCATGTTTATTTAAATTTCGAGTATACGACTGGGGATGCCTCTGGGCAAAACATGGTGACGATCGCTACTCAGGCTATCTGTGATTTTATAAAAATTGACTGTCCTGTGCCTATTAAAGAGCTCTATGTGGAAGGTAATTTATCTGGTGATAAGAAAGCCAGCTCGCAAGCTTACAGTTCTGTTAGAGGGCGCAAGGTTTCGGCAGAAGTAAATATTTCACGGGAGCTGTTAGAGAAATATCTACGTGCTACTCCGGAGCAACTGGTGGAATACTGGAGGGTCTCTGCACTAGGTGGTGTGCTGAGTGGAACTCTTGGTGTGCAAGGGCATTTCGCCAATGGGCTAGCTGCTCTCTATATAGCGACTGGCCAAGATGCGGCTTGTGTGGCGGAGTCGGCTATGGGGGTGACACGGTTTGAAATCAATGAAGAGGGTGGACTCTATGCGGCGGTGACTTTGCCCAGCATAATGGTGGGAACTGTGGGTGGTGGGACTAGTCTTCCATCACAGAAAGCATGTCTGGAGCTGATGGGACTGCATGGTTCTGGTAAAAGTGGAGCTCTGGCTGAAGTCTGTGCTGGCTTACTGTTAGGAGGAGAGCTTTCCATCATCGCGGCACTTGCTACTGGTGATTTTACGAGAGCTCATAAGAAACTGGCTAGATGATTGTTTTAAGTGATGATTTTAATTAATATATCGATTTTGTGAATGTGGGGTATTGTGCGATAACTTACATATAGCGAAGCTTAACAACCTCAAATTTCAAATCTCAAATAACAAATCTCAAATGACCAACTGGTGGACATACCAAAAAGAACGATTCCCTATTTTCCAACATGGTTTGTTGGTGATGGCCTTTTCATCGTCGGCTGTAGCCTTTTCAGCGTTGTTGTGTGGGATTGATCCTGGTTGGCAGGCTTTCTTGGTGGCGTTCATTTCGGTGTTCCTGTTCTTTCTTCAGCTAAGGATAGCGGATGAGTTTAAGGATGCTGAGGAAGATGCTAAGTATCGACCTTATCGTGCTGTGCCTCGTGGGCTAGTGAGTCTCCGTGAGCTGGGAGTGGTGTTTTGTCTGGCAGCTGCGGTGCAGTTATTACTGACTCTGTGGCTGGACTCACGCTTGCTGATTTTGTTACTAGTGACTTGGGGGTATTTGGCTCTGATGAGTGTTGAGTTCTTTGCTAGAGATTGGCTAAAAGTTCGCCATATCACGTATCTGTGGACTCACATGATGATCATGCCTTTGGTTGATTTATTTGCAACTTCTTGTCTGTGGCTGCCTGCTAGTGTGAAACCAGACACGACGGGGCTATTGTTCTTTCTAATCGCTAGTTTCTTCAATGGTATCGTCATCGAGATAGGCAGGAAGATCCGTCAACCTGACCAGGAGGAAGAAGGTGTTCCGACTTATAGCAAGCTGTGGGGACAGAAGAGAGCTGCGATAGTCTGGGTTGGCTGCATGGCTGTGACCGCAACATTTGCGATACTTGCCGCAGTGCATATTGAGTTTTCTCTGCCTGTGTTGTGCATCCTTGTTCCTCTTTTAATATGGTCAATGTGGACAGCGTCTCAGTCACATAGAATGGCATCAAAACGCTTTGAGTTACTAGCCGGTCTCTGGACCTTGGCGCTCTATCTTTCACTTGGCCTCATCCCACTTATTTTCTCATGATCATTTCATCACATCAGACAGAGCTCTTTCATTTACTAGGAGGTAAAGCGACTGCTCTAGCGAAGCTTGCAGAAACGGAGATGGTTATTCCTGAATGGTTTGCGGTGACTTCGCTGGACGGAGAAACTCTGAAAAACGAGATTCTAGCTAAAGCTGAATCCATGGATGCTGAGCAGTATGCGGTGCGGTCTTCTGCGATGGCTGAAGATGGTGCTGAGCATTCATTCGCTGGGCAATTCGATTCCTTTTTGTATGTGGAGCAATCTGAATTGTTAGAGAAAATAGAAGCTGTTTTTAGAAGTAATAAGAGCGACCATTTAGAGACTTATGTGGGTAGTAAAAGCATGGATTCCGATGATTCTCTAGATTCTAACAATGTTACAGCTCTGATTCAGAAGATGATCACACCGCAGGTAAGCGGTGTGGCATTTAGTGCTGATCCAGTGTCTGGTGATCTCGATAAGACGGTCATTTCAGCGCTGTGGGGAACTGGTTCAGCTCTGGTGTCTGGCGATGCGGATGCGGATACATGGAGCGTCGTTGATGGGGAAGTAGCGGATGTAGTGATCGCTAAGAAAGAATTTCAACATATAGCGGGGAATGAGACAGCAGAAGGTGTGCAGCGGGTAGCGGTGGAGGAAGAGAGGCAAGAAGTTGCCTGTTTAACTGAAATCCAGATTGGAGAGGTGGCTGAGCTAGCTAGGCTTTGTGAAGTGCATTTTGGCTGTCCTCAGGATATTGAGTGGGCTATTTCAGATGGAATTTTATATCTGCTTCAGAGCAGACCTATCACTACCTTGTATTCAAATCCAGAGGCTAGTGAGCCTTTGACTGTATGGGATAATAGTAACATAGCGGAAAGCTATTCTGGGATCACTTCACCTCTGACATTTTCGTTTGCTAAGCGTATTTATGAGCATGTGTATCGGGAGTTTTGTATACTGCTTTCCGTGCCTAAAGGTAGAGTGAGGAAGCATGATGCGGTGTTTCCAGAGATGCTTGGGCATATTCATGGCCATGTTTATTATAATCTTAACAGCTGGTATCATGTGCTAGCGATGCTGCCTGGCTTCTCGATGAATCGTTCCTTTATGGAGCAAATGATGGGAGTGAAAGTGCCGATGCCTGATGAGGTGATCGAGCAAATTGTTGAGAAGACAAAGACTAATAAATTCTACGATGCTCTGACGCTGATACGCACACTAGGAGGCTTGGTCAAAAATCAGATTAGGCTGAATAAGAACATTAAAAAGTTTTATAAGCGTCTAGATCTGGCTCTATCTTCTAATGGCAAACCTTTAGTGGAGATGAGTTCTGATGAGTTAATTGAGCATTATGGTGTGTTAGAATCGAAGTTGCTGAGGTGCTGGGATGCGCCTTTGGTGAATGATTTCTTTGCGATGATTTATTACGGAGTATTGAAATCGCTCTGTGAGAAGTGGCTTGGAGATGAGTCATTGCAGAACACGCTATTGCTAGATTCGGGTGAAATTATCAGTGCTGAGCCTCCTCGGAGAATCGCTGAAATGGCGAGCATAGTGCGTGGAGATGAGGAGCTTCAGAGGCTTATATCTGATACTGAAACAACGGATACGCAGAAGTGGTCGGAGCTAAGCAAGTATCCAGAGTTTCAGCAATCGCTAGAGTCTTATCTGGGTAAGTTTGGTGATCGATGTCTTGAGGAACTAAAGCTCGAATCACCGTCTGTTAGAGATAATACACAAGCCTTGTTTGCTAGTATAGCAGCGATGGCAGCTAGGAAGCCTGTGGAGAAATCTGAGACTGCTCAGGATACACAGAGTATAGAAGAAATTATCCCTAATGATAGGATCTCAGGTCTGAAACGGAAGGTGTTCCTCTGGATGCTGAAGAATGCTAAAGATAGGGTGAGAGATCGTGAGAATCTTAGATTTGAGCGAACTAGATTGTTCGGCAGAGTGCGTCAGATCATGGTGGAGATGGGCAAGCGCCTGGTGGGAACCAAGCAGATTGATGAACCTGCTGATGTTTTCTTTTTAACGATTGAGGAGGTGACTTCTGGAGATTTAGGCAATTATCAATCCGTAATCGAGCAACGTAGAGCGGAGGAGCTGCAACATAGAACTCAGAGTCCTCCGCCAGATAGATTTCACACTGTGGCTGCTATTTCTGAGTATGAGAAGTTCCAGTCTGCTCTGCCTTATTCACCTCCAGATGGTGAGAATATTACAGGCACAGGAGCGTGTCCTGGTGTGGTGCGTGGCACTGTGCGGGTGGTGTTAGATCCTCGTGAGGCTACTTTGCAGGAAGGTGAAATTCTAGTGGCTCAGCAAACAGATCCCGGCTGGGTAGTGTTATTTCCTGCTGCAACAGGGTTGCTGGTGGAGCGTGGTTCTTTACTGTCTCACTCAGCGATTGTAGCCAGAGAACTCGGCTTACCTTGTGTGGTTTCTATTGCCGATGTGACAAAAATTCTAAAGACTGGTGACAGAGTGGAAATGGATGGAAAAACTGGAATGGTAACTATAATCAATGATGAAAACTGAAATCCAAGATCACGCAGAATTTAATGCAGTGCGCTACGCAAACTGCTGGGAAGACGCGGACATACTGATGGAGGCTATGGAGCCTTCTGGGCGGAGGTGTCTGAGCATAGGGTCAGCTGGGGATAATTCGTTTTCTCTACTGGCTTCTGGTGCTAGCGAGGTGGTGATTGCTGAGATGAATCCTGCCCAGATCGCTTGTATTAAGCTGCGTATAGCGGCTTATAAATCACTCAGTCACTATGAGTTTTTGACTCTGTTAGGTGAGAACGAAGGAGATAGAGAACCGCTCTATGAGAAGTGTAAATCTCAGTTGGATGAGAATACGATCAAGTATTGGAATCACTACGCAGAGCATATCAAGCGAGGCTTTGGGACTGTGGGTAAGTTTGAGCATTATTTCAGCTTATTCCGCTCAAAGGCTTTACCGTGGGTGCATTCTAAGAAGACTATTGTTAAGCAGTTAGAAAGTAAATCGCAGCAAGAACGTGAATCATTTTATGAGAAGAAGTGGAATACTTGGCGATGGAGACTGTTGTTTAAAATATTCTTTTCAAGGTTTGTGATGGGGAGGTTAGGGCGAGATCCTGCGTTTTTTAAGTATGTGGAGGGTTCTGTGGCGGATCGAATCTTGCAGCGCACACGTCATGCTCTTGTGGAGCTAGATCCATCGAGTAACCCTTACCTCCATTCGATCCTTACTGGGCGCTATGGGCAGCATTTGCCACATGCTCTGAGAGAAGAGAATTACGAGGAAATACGAACCAATTTAGATAAGATCACGATAGTCGAAGGGACACTGGAGTCTGCACTGAATGATGAGAAATACGATGCGTATAACCTCAGTGATATTTTCGAGTATATGTCAGATGAGAACACTCAATCGCTGCTAGAGTCGATTCATCAATCTAGTAACACTGGAGCCAGAATAGCTTACTGGAACATGCTCGCTCCGAGAGAATCTAGTGAGTCGCTAAGGGACAAAATTAAACCTATGGGTGATCTTTCGACAAAGTTGTTCGCTGAGGATAAAGCGTTCTTTTACTCAAAATTCATCGTAGAGGAAACGATCTAATCATGCATCCAGTCCTCTCTATTTTAGTCGTTTTGTTTGCTTTAAGTCTCTTGCTTATTGTGTGTTCGGCTGGGGTGAAAAAACAGGTTTTGTGTGCCGAGAGTGCTCGTAAGTTAGTGCATGTAGGGATGGGAGTGATTTGCATGACTTTTCCATGGTTGTTTGCAGATGCGTTGCCGGTTCAGATTTTAGCTGTCTTGGCTGTGTCGGGGATGTTGATTGTTAGATTGAGTAAGCTTAGAGCAAATATTGGTTCAGCCCTCTTCTCTGTGTCTCGTCTTTCGTTTGGTGAGCTATTGTTTCCTATTGCCGTGGCTTGGCTATTCACTCTCTATCTGGTCAACTCAGACTCAGTGGTGTTCTATGTGATTCCATTGTTGTTACTTACATTTGCAGACACAGCTGGGGCGATAGCTGGCACTAGGCTTGGACGTAAGATCTATAAGACTACCTCTGGTAGCAAGAGTGTCGAAGGTTCAATCGCTTTCTTCATCACGGCATTTCTATGCATTTTTCTCGTGTTGTATTTTGGCAGTATTTATCCAGTGAGCCACATTCTAGTCATTGCGATCACGATTGGTATTTTCATCACCTCTGTGGAGGGGGCTTCAGGGATGGGAGTCGATAACTTGGTGATCCCGATTGGAGCTTATTTTTTACTTAGCTATTATTCTGAACTTAGCACGGATTCACTGTGGATCAGAGCGGGGATTCTGAGTGTTATACTGCTTATATTCATTCTGCTACGCGATAAACATAGGTTGAATGGAGGCGCTGTTCTGAGTGCTAGTTTACTGTGTTTTATTGCTTACATGATGGGTGGGATATATTGTTTGCTCGCTAGTTTGATCGTTTTTGTGAGGCACATGATTGCCAGTTATCGAATACCTGCGGAACTACGACACACTCATTCTATTGAAGCTATTTTAGCGGTTTCTGCACCGGCGCTCACATGGCTGACATTGGCTAGAGGGAAGATGATCAGTCAAGACGAGGGGGCTGCTTTTTTCATAGCCTCTTTAGCTGTCACTCTCTCGATGTTGTATCTAGGAACTCGTAAATATGTGACCCAGAAATCAATCACATTAGGTCAACTCTGTGTTTCTTCTGTGTTAGCCATAATCATTATTTCTCTTACTTATCCATTGTTGCAGAGTATTTCGTTTATCTTCTTTTCTGTCATGTTTAGTATCGCAGCTAGTGTGATATTTCATCGTCTACGTAGTTATCAATCATCTGATTTTAAAGACTGGATCATACTCTGCGTAATCACTTATTTTAGCACCATCTCGCTCTACTTTCTCTATGCAGCTACTCACTAAAAACGAATCTCTTACAGATGCTCAAAAGGCTATTTTTTTACAAGGTGCTAGCTACATTCTTGCCGAGAATACTTTGCAGCTTGGAGTTTGGGTCGAGAATACTCCATTGCATGAGAGCGAGTCTAGTATCGCTATCGGCGCCTGTGAGTTAGCAGGGGCAGATGCCGTGAAATTCCTCAAGGATTGTGTCAGTTATCTAAAGAGTGAACATCCCGGCAGATCAATCCTAGGGCCGATGAATGGCAATACGTGGATGAAGCATCGACTGATACTTGAGAGTGATGGATCTCTCCCTTTTCTGTTGGAGCCTATTGAGCCTGATTTTATGAAGGAAGTCTTCGATGAGGCTGGGTTCACAGTGTTGTCTCGCTATTCGTCATCATTGATCGATCTCACTGCGACTCAGCCTGATTTTGAAAAGGTAGAGAGAATAATCAGTAAGCAAGGTATCAGTATTAGGTCGCTAGATGAGGATCATTTTGTGGAGGATTTGAAACAAATCTATGATCTCAGTCTAAGTGCATTTTCTAACAATTTTCTCTACACTCCGTTACCTGAAGCAGCATTTTTGAATTCTTATCAATCGGCTAGAGAACAGACAGATACGGATTTGGTTCTTCTGGCATTTAAAGGTGACGAGCTCATCGGCTTTTTATTCTGTTTGGCAGATACAGATCCTCAGACACTCATCGTGAAAACTCTGGCCACCAAACCTTCTCAACGAACTACTGGGCTAGGGACTTATCTAGTCGCTATGGCGCAGCAGCGAGCTAAAGATAAAGGCTACACGAAAGCGATTCATGCGCTCCAGTTTGAGAGCAATTCGTCTTTAAGAATCAGCCAACGATTCGATGCTAAGAAGTTTAGAACCTACGGACTAATGATTTCAAAATGAACCTTATCAAACAACTAGATCAACGTTCTCAAGAGCATCCTGAACGGATCGCTCTCATAGATGTAGCTGGTGAGCTCAGCTATGGAGAGCTGTATGCAGAAGTGTGTCACGGTTCTGAATTCCTCAGACAGCAAGGTTTCAAACTGGGTGATTGCATACTTATTGTAGAGCCTATCAATATCGGTCTTTATATCCGATTGTTGTCTATCTTCCATGCGGGGATGACTGCGATAATTATTGATCCTTCTACTAAAAAATCGGCTTTAAGAAGCTCTCTGCAGCTTTCAGTTCCAGATGGTTTCATCGGGTCAGCTAAGGCGCATTTATTGAGAGTTACTATCCCCGAGATTCGTAAAATTAAACGCTGTATTAATACCAGTGGGTTTGTGCCATTGAGTAAAAGGTGGAAGTCTAACAAAAAGGAGAAGCGGGTGACAGATCCCGCTACTGTGGGGAAGGATCACCCTGCCTTGATTACATTCACTAGTGGTAGCACTGGAATGCCGAAGGCTGCTTGTAGAAGTCACGGGTTCTTGCTTGCGCAGCATGAAGCACTAGCGGAGTCATTGGACTTTAAAGCAGGTGAGGTAGATCTCATTACTTTGCCTATATTTGCTATTGCAAACCTCGCCTCTGGCATGACTTCTGTGATCGCTGATACGGATCTGCGTTATCCTGCACAGGCGGATCCCGTGAAAATTAATGCTCAGTGTAGAGAGCATAAAGTGACTCGCTGCGCTGCCTCCCCAGCCTTTTTCAGGAAGCTTTTTGAGGATGGAATATTCCCATTATTTAGAACGATCTACACTGGTGGAGCCCCTGTGTTTCCGCATTTGATCGATGCTATTCAAAGCAAGTATCCGGATCTGAATATTGTGACCGTATATGGCTCTACCGAAGCTGAACCTATTTCACATATCGCATGGGATGAGGTCTCTGAGGCTGATCATGTAGCGATGAAACGAGGCGAAGGATTATTGGTTGGCACAGCTGTGTCGGCTACAGATTTGATGATTTGTGAATCTGATTTTTCTGACACTATTGGTGAAATAGCAGTAGCAGGGGATCACGTTTTGAAAGGTTATCTTCATGGCAAAGGTGATGCAGAAACCAAGTTTCAAAAGGATGGAGAGATCTGGCATAGAACAGGCGATATGGGCTATCTCGATAAAGAAAATCGTCTCTGGCTAATGGGCCGAACTAGCGCTGTGTTTAGGATCGGGGACAGAGTTGTCTATCCATTCAGTATCGAATGTGCCGTGCTACATCATTACTTAGTAGAGCGCTGTGCTGTAGTGGCGCATGGTGGGGAATTTCTTCTCTGTCTTGAGCTGAACGGCCAAGGCCAAGGGCTGGAGCAAGTGAAAGCAGACTTTGCAGAGTATGATTATCTAGAAATTATTCAGCTGGAAACTGTGCCAATGGATAAGCGCCATAATGCGAAGGTGGATTATCCAGAGCTGGAGAAGATACTTTCTAGGCTTGATGCTGGTTAAAGTTCACCTTCAGCGAACGACACTATTCTTAACCTTTAACCCAGGGATGCGTCGTTGAACACCTTTCCGCTGGGCTTGTATAAATTTGGCCTTCAGCCAAAGGGGAATTGTTAGTTTTTTCTAGAGAATCGTTGAGCTAGGTAGAGGCTGAAGAGTAGGAATGGGGTGCCGATGAGGAGGCCCCAGCCTGGGGTTTCGTTTGGTAGGAAGAGGATGGAGAGAAGGACGCCGCAGAGTGGGATGATGAAGCGGTAAGAGGCTAGCAGAGAAACTGGGTAGAGGGTGGAGAGGTGATTCCAGATGGCGAAGCCAGCGGCGGAAACGACTACTAGCCAGAGGGTGATACTGATGGTGAGGAGGTCGAACATTTCTGTGATCTGTCCCCATGCAGGAGCACCGATAAATGTTAGAATAATACCACCGAAGAATAGGGCAAAACCTGAACCGCTTTT
>CAKZNV010000127.1 GCA_937132085.1 uncultured Rubritalea sp.
GTGGTTCAAAAACCAACAAGCCAAGGCTTCATCGTCCAACATTCGTGATCATTAGTGTAGATTCGTGGTAAGCACCGCAGGCAACTACCCTGAAAGAAAGCCTGAAAATCAGAGCAATCTGTGGTCAGAAAAAGTTTCCATCGTCATATTGTGTTTTTTGAATGACAAATTCACCTTTTGATCTGATACTCAGCCCATCGTGAAAGAACATTTTAACTCAGAATATCCGTCCGTCGAGCATCTCATAGCTAAGGCTAAAAAACGTATGCCAGGCTTTGCTTATGATTATCTAGCGGGTGGCTGTTTCTCTGAGGTGAACTTAGATCGAAACCATGCGGATATCAAAGAGGTGCAACTCAAGCCTTGGTATCTAAAGGACTACGCTGGTGCATCACAGAAGACTGAGCTTTTTGGTAAGACATACGACGCACCGTTCGGCATGGCGCCAGTCGGTCTTCAGGGGCTGATGTGGCCTAAGTCTTGTGAGTATCTTGCGCAGGCAGCGGTGGATCACAATATCCCATTTTGTCTCTCCACTGTTGGCACTGCTAGCATCGAAACTATTTCTGAAATAACGAATGGCGACTTCTGGTTCCAGCTGTATCACCCGGCGGAAGATGAGCTTCGTGATCAGTTGTTAGAACGAGCTTGGGATGCTGGCTGTAAAACTCTGGTTATTCTGGCAGACACACCGACTTTTGCTTATCGACCAAAGGAAATCCGCAATGGACTGTCTATTCCTCCACGTATGACGATGCGTAACATCATGCAGATGTGCACACACCCTACGTGGTCGCTTAGCCAGCTATTCGCCGGTGCACCTGAGTTTAAAACGATGAAGCAATACATCCCGAAAGGTCTCAACATGAAGCACCTCGCACAGTTCATGAATAAGACATTCTCTGGACGGCTCACTGAGGCAAAAATCGCTCCGATCCGTGACAAATGGAAAGGCAATCTCGTGATCAAGGGCGTAGTGAATCCAGAAGATGCTGAGGTAGCTGTTAGATTAGGGCTCGATGGAATGATCGTGTCTAACCATGGTGGACGTCAGCTGGATAGAGGTCAGTCTACCATCAAGCCACTGCAAGAGCTAGTGCCTGAATTTAAAGACAAAATCAAGATCATGATGGACAGCGGAATCCAGTCTGGAGCTGATATCGCAGCCACTCTGGCTAGTGGTGCAGACTTCACGTTCCTAGGCAGAACACCGATGTATGGTATCGGCGCTATGGGTAAATATGGTGGTCATCATACCTTTGAAATGCTCAAGAAGCAGATCCAACAAGTGATGGAACAGGTCGCTTGTGAGAAGGTCAGTGATTTTCCTAATCATAAAATCTGAGCCAATCTGCGGGGCAGATTTTTTGGACTCAGGATTCGAGATTTGAATATTTGAGATTTCCACTCTAGCGGAACCTATGCTCTACGAGCTTGGAGGTATCTACGGTTGCTTGGAGCATTCCCATGAGATTGTAGACTCCGAAGAAGGTGCGGTTTAGGTAGAGTGCGTCGGCTTTTCCCCTGGCAGAGTTGATGCTCTGGAGGTGTTTGTCCTTTCTGGTCTTCTCTCCGAAGGCTGCTAATTCTTCGAAGAATGATTTGTCGCCGAAGTCGTAGACGCCAGCTATGTAAGGCTTATTGAGTAATGTGATTGATTCTTGGAAAACGTCTAACAGTTTTGCTACAGTCGGTTCATCATCTTCTGGGATGAGGAGATCTACATCGTAGAGAGCTGGCTTTAGCTTGTCTTGATTTTGGTAAACATCAGGCTCCATGAGCTTGAAATAACCATCGTAGAATTCATCGTTTACTTCCTTCACACAGCCGAAATCTAGCACCCAGAGTTCACCATCTTTGACGATGAAGTTGCCCGGATGTGGGTCTGCATGGAAGACTCTGAGCTGGTGAATCTGGTGTGCATAGAAATCCCACAGCGCCTGAGCGATTCGGTTTTTCTCTTCTTGCGGGGCATCACTCTCAGCATACTCATCGAGTTGTAAGCCATCGACCCACTCCATGGTGATGATTTTCTTTGATGAGAATTCTTGGTAGTATTTAGGGAATCGAGTGATGCTGAGTTCTTGAGATTTCTCAGCGAGTTCTACAGATCGGCGAAGTTCTAGATCATAGTCCGTTTCTTCTAACAGACGTGTTTCTACTTCTATCATGTAGGGATCGATCATCTTAGCATCGAGCTGGAAAAGCTTCATGGCTATAGGTTTTACGATAGCTAGGTCGCTGTGAAGACTATCGGCTACACCGGGATACTGGACTTTGACTGCGTAGGTAGTGCCGTCTTTGGTGGCTTTATGCACCTGACCGATAGATGCTCCAGCGGCTGCTTTCTGAGTAAATGTATCGAAGACATCAGTAGGGGACTTGCCGATTTCTCGCTGGAATGTGCGGACGACTAGGGGGTAGGAAAGTGGTGGAGCTTGGTATTGTGCCTTTGAGAATTCATCAGAATACTGAGAAGGGATCATGCTCTTATCCATGCTGAGGATCTGCGCTAGCTTGAGTGGGCCGCCTTTTAGTTTACTAAAGGTTTTATAGGTGTCAGCCGCGGTGCGTTCGTGGAATTTTTCCTTTTCGTCACGACCAGTGAGCACCTTTGTTCCCTTATAGCGGAGATAGTTTACGCCTACCTTCATGCCTGCTCCAGCTAGTGACGCTGCTCTTCCTAGCTTGTGCTTAGGGATGGATGTTTGTTCTTTCATGTCGGTAGTTTTATTCTGGGATGAACTTGCTGAGGATCTTGCTTAAGCCTTTGAAGCGATCGTCCTTAGCCACCATGAAGCGGACGAAGTCAAAGCCTGACTCTAACACACCGTGAGCTGCTGACTGCACTCCGAGATTCACGCTCTTCTCGATGAAGGCATCGGTGTCTTGAAAGCTCTCACTCTGATCCTTGATATAGTAGTGAATGATAGCGAGAAAATGCGCCCAGATAAAGCGATCATAATACTCTAACAGTTGCTTACGATCTGCGAATATTCCTTGCTGCACACCTTCTTGGACGATGCCATTGGCGAAGTTACTAAAGCTCTCTTTCATTTGCTTGAGGGCATTACTCGTTAGCCCAGACATTTTAGGGAAATACTGCACAAAGCGTGATCTGTGCTTCTGAATGTGAGTGATGTAAGTGTAGAAAAACGCTAGTAATTTCTGATCAGCTGGATAGTCAGCATAGTCATCGTCATTTTCTAAAACTTCGATGGTATCGGTGACCGTAGAGAGCCAATAGCCGTTCTCTAGGGCATCGAATCCTGGGACAGACTCATAGAATGTGGCTTCTTCAAGCTCCAGATGTTCCATAAAGGCAAAGACACTCTTTGGACGTTCGCCTTTTGTTAGTAAGTATTTCCAATAACGATCCTGCAGCTCACACTTAGTCATACTTTTCTAATAGACTATGGTAGGGTAATGTCAAATCAGAACTTTCAGAAATAAATGAAATTTAAATGCAGAAAGGCTTTTGTGTGTGAAGGTTTTTTGACAGAATTAACATAATGTAACAGAATTTTGTGTATGATGGGGTGGGGATTGAAAATTTATTTAGCAGGAATTGGCGCTAGTTATCATGGATGGTGGACGATGGAGGCTGGGATGTCTGGTTTGCATGCTGCAGAAAAAGATATTTGTATCTTTACTGAGGAACCGTGTTACAAGGGACTCTTGTTAAATTATTTTGGTCGGTCTTCTTGCTGACTTTCAACCACTTCTGGTAGATATGATGCTTAGGGTTTACTAAGCTAACACGAAAGTCACCATGTCTAAAAAAAGTAAAACTGATAAGCCGTCAATTCTCTTTGATGCGCTCCCTGAGGCTGAAAAAGTCGTTAAAATAGAAACTGCGATCGTATATTGCGAAGGCCATTTCGGAGGAATAGATGGGAAGACGGCAAATGGGCTAGTGCGCCATTCTGAGAAATACAAAATTGTCTCGGTCATTGATAGTGAGAAGTCTGGTGAGGATGCAGGTGAGGTTCTTGATGATATGCCGAACGGGATTCCAATTTTCCGTGATCTTGGGACGGCATTAGCGCAGGCTGGGAGGAAGCCAGATCATCTAATTTTTGGAATAGCTCCAGCTACTGGGATGCTCTCAGATGTTGAGAGACGCGTTCTGCTCCGAGCGATTGGTTACGGCATTAATATTGTTAATGGTCTGCATGAGTTTCTGAATGATGATCCAGAGTTCGTTGCTGCTGCAGAGAAACAAAATGTGGTCATGCGTGATGTGAGAAGGCCTCGTGAGGCAAAAGATTTAAATGTTTTTAGTGGTCGTATTGCAGAGGTGACTTGTCCACGGATCGCGGTGCTAGGCACGGATTGCGCCATCGGTAAAAGAACTACGGCTACCATTTTAGCAAAAGCTCTGAATGAACGTGGGATCAAAACTGTAATGATCGGCACTGGTCAAACGGGTTTGATCCAAGGAGCTAAATACGGTTTAGCACTGGATGCTGTTCCATCGCAGTTTTGTGCGGGGGAACTAGAGGGGAAGATAGTAGAGGCTTTTGAAAATGAAAATCCTGATGTTATTTTAATAGAGGGTCAAGGTTCTCTGAGTCATCCTGCTTATTCGACTTCTAGTTTTATTCTACGAGGTAGCTGCCCTCAGGGCGTTATTTTACAGCATGCTCCAGACAGGAAACATCGATGTGATTTCGATGATATGGCTATGCCGGATCCTAAATCTGAGATTAATCTCATCGAGACTTTTGCCGACACGAAGGTGATCGGACTTACACTGAATCATGAGGGTATGACTGATGCGGAGGTTTCTGCAGCGATTATACAGTATGAGGAAGAACTAAATCTTACTGTGACGGATGCACTTACTAGATCTCCTGAAAAGCTGATTGAAATGGTTTGTTCAGCCTTCCCCCAGATCGGAGAGAGAATATCAAATTAACTTCTCAATCAGTCCCTAATGGGGGACCAAGGCTAGAGATTGACCTCGAAAAGATCTCACATAATGCCTCTGAACTAGTAAACCGCCTGCTTAAAAAAGGCATCTCTGTGACGGGTGTTACAAAGGCTACATTGGGATCTCCTGAGATTGCAAATGCATGGATTCGTGCAGGTGTGGTGGGATTAGGAGATTCGCGAGTAGAGAATGTAGCCACGATGCGTGATGCAAAGATTACAGAACCGATGATCCTCATCCGGACACCGATGATAAGTCAGGTGGACGCGGTGGTGACACTGACCGATGTGAGTTTTAATACGGAACTCAGTGTGATTCGTAAGCTTTCTGAGGTTGCGAAAAAGAAGAACTGTGTTCATGGAGTGGTGCTGATGGTTGAGCTTGGAGACCTACGGGAAGGGATCATGCCAGAGCAGCTAGAAAAGATGATCCGTGAAGTGCTGAAGTTTTCAAACATACTATTTATGGGAATAGGAACGAATCTAGCCTGTAGGAGTGGAGTCTCGCCTGACAGCCAAAATATGTCTGAGCTTTCAGCTCTAGCGGATTCGATCGATGCTACTTTTGGTCCTATTGTGAATACTGTGTCTGGTGGAAACTCCGCAAATCTAGGGTGGGCGCTCAGCGGGGTAAATACCGGGAGAATCAATAATTTACGCCTTGGTGAATCTCTTCTACTAGGGTGTGAACCGCTCCAGCGGAAGGCAATCAAGGGGCTACACACAGATGCGATAACGCTAGTGGCAGAAGTGATTGAGCTAAAAACTAAACCTTCTAAGCCTTGGGGGAATATTGGCCAAGCCGCCTTTGGTGAAGTGATAATTGATGACGGAGCACAAGGGAATATTACTCAAGCAATCTTTGCTATAGGTCGGCAAGACGTAGATCCTGATGGCCTAGTTTTTCCAGATGGGTTGAAGATACTTGCTGCTAGTAGTGATCACTTAGTGGTGGATGCTAGTCACTATAGGGGAACATTAAAAGTAGGAACAGAAGTCAGATTTCAGCTTAATTACAGCGCATTACTCCGCACTATGACATCACCGTTTATCTCAAAAATAATAATGAAGCCAGAGGTGAATCCTGAAGTGATATTGAGTGTGGAAAACATTTGAGCATTGGAGGGGAACTAGCCCCTTAAGTTTTCGTTAACTAGAAAAAGATATTTCTATCTTTAGTTCGGAACCATGGTAAAAGGAATCCTTGTCATTTTATTTTGGCTGGGGCTTTTTTGTAGACTTTTTGCCACTACTGGTTGAAAGAATTTCATCGCCTCTGCTGAATCTAACACGAAGAGTAACCATGTCTAAAAAAAGTAAAACTTATACCCCATCAATCCTTTTTGATGCGCTCCCAGAGACTGAAGAAGTCGTTAAAAAAGAAACTGCAATTGTCTACTGTGAAGGACAGTTTGGAAAAGTGGGCGGGAAGATCGCAAATGGATTGATTCGTCATTCAGAAAGATATGAAATTATCTCTGTTATTGATGATGAAAGAGCTGGCGAGGATTCAGGTAAAGTTCTAAATGGAGAGCCGAATGGCATTCCCATTTTCCGAGACCTTGGCACAGCATTGGCTCAGGCTGGTCGCCGTCCAGCTTGCTTGATTTTTGGAACTGCGCCTACAGGAGAAGATGGTAAACTCTCGACTCCTGAGAGACGCATGATGCTCAGAGCTATCGGTTATGGCATTAATGTAGTCAGTGGTGTGGATGAATTTCTAAATGATGATCCTGAGTTTGCTGCGGCAGTAGAAGCTAAGGCCAATGTAGAAATTCGTGATGTGCGTAGACCTCGTGATGAAAAAGACATGACTGAGTTTAGTGGTCGTATCTCTGAGGTGACTTGTCCACGTGTGGCTGTGCTAGGCACAGATAGCGCTACTGGTAAAAGAACGACGGCAACAATTATCATCAAAGCGCTTAGTGAACGCGGTATCAAGGCAGTGCTGATCGGCACTGGCCCTACAAGCTTTATGCAGGGTGTGAGCTATGGTGTGGCACTGGATGCTGTTCCTACTAAATTTCGTTCTGGAGAGTTAGAGAACAAGATCATCGAGGTAGTTGAAAAGGAAGATCCTGATGTCATTCTGATTGAGGGACAAGCTTCACTTAGTGATCCTGAATGTTCAGTTTCTAGTGCTATCCTTGAAGGTGCTTGCCCACAGGGAGTGATTTTACAGCATGCTCCTGCTAGGAAAAATCGAGTTAATTTCGATGATGTGGCAATGCCTGATCCGGAATCTGAGATTGATCTAATCGAGGCTACAGAGGGAACGAAAGTGGTTGGCCTGACTCTCAGCCATGAGGACATGACTGATGTTGAAATATCTTCTGCTATCAAGCGATACGAAAAAGAGCTAATGATTCCAGTCACTGATGCGCTGTCTAAGTCATCACAAAAACTGATCGAGATGGTTCGTTCAGTCTTACCATAGATCGGACATGAAATATCAAATCAACTACTAAGCCCTTTGGCCAACCGGCCATTGACGAGCTTATAAATTCTATTGCTGAACCTGGCTATGGTGTATTTACCGATATACTGAGTCCAGAAGTTCAGCGGGATTTGATCCAGCTGATGGATGACAAATTAGCTGCGGACAAACTAGTGCGAGCTGGGGTGGGTGCTGGGCATGAGACTCAGGTTCGTTCAGAAATCCGCAGTGATTCTATCATTTGGTTAGACCGGAGTGATCCTACTCCGATCGTGGAAACTTGGCTCAATGGGATGAACGATCTCAATGAGCATTTCCGTAGGTATCTGTTCTTATCAGTCTGGAGCTATGAAGGGCATTTAGCGCATTATCCGGGTGGTGGATTCTATAAGGCTCATCTCGACAGGCATAGCCAAACACAAGCTCGGCAGCTATCTATCATCACCTATCTGAACAATGACTGGGAGGAGTCAGATGGCGGTCAACTAAGACTCTATACTGATCAGGAGTTAGGAGTGAAAGGACCCTTTATTGATGTTCTGCCTAAAGCTGGAACTGTGGTTATCTTTAGGAGTGGAGATTTCTGGCATGAAGTGCTGCCGTCCAAACGTGACCGCATGAGCCTAACAGGCTGGCTCCGTGGACGGGATTAGAGTGAAATTAAAGATTACTAGTTTCTGGCGACGCCTCTGTAACTACAATTTCTGCGCTGGAACTATATTGAATCCAGTTTAGTGTAAGTTTTGGCTCTTGCCATGAGTAATTAGAACCTCATTTCAACTACCATGTATCTTAAATTCAGATTCTCTATCTCCACCGCCTTACTCACTCTCATCCCTTTGTGTAGTCTATCCTGCTCTGCTGAGAGGACAGAGGGGAAGGGTGATTCGATAGAGCAGCAGAAGCCTCACATCATCCTCGTGATGGCAGATGACCAGGGCTATGGAGATGCTGGTTACACTGGACACCCAGTAGTGCAGACTCCTCACATGGATGAGATGGCGAAAAACAGTTTAGTGTTTAGTCGCTTCTACGCAGGTGCTCCAGTCTGTTCTCCGACGCGAGCTAGCGTGCTCACTGGTCGTTCACCGATGCGCACCAATGTGGTAAATCATGGTCACTACATGCGCCCACACGAGATCACCATTGCTGAAGCCCTCAAGACGAATGGCTATAAAACGGCACACTTTGGCAAGTGGCATATCGGCTCTGTGCAGGCAGAGTCACCGACTTCTCCTGGCCAACAAGGATTTGATGAATGGCTTACTGCGCTCAATTTCTACGATCAAGATCCCTACATGAGCCACAACGGCATCTACAAGCAACTCAAAGGGCAGGGAAGTGTCATCACCATGGATGCTGCCATTGATTATCTTAAGAAAAACGCCAGCAGTGGCGCCCCGACATTTACCGTGATTTGGTTCCCATCACCACACGATCCACATAAGGAAGTATCGAGCAACTCCCAGCTCTACAAAGGAGAAAAACATGCCGGCTACTTTCAGGAAATAACTCTGTTAGACGAACAATTAGGCAAACTAAGAAAGTCGCTGCGAGATCTAAAAATAGCAGATGACACACTCCTCCTCTATTGCTCAGACAACGGGGGACTAGTGAAAGAAACCTCAGGGGGGCGCAACAAAAAAGGCTCCATTTACGAGGGGGGCCTTCGTGTTCCTGCTATCCTAGAATGGCCAGCCAAGTATCAGCACAAAGTGATTTCGACTCCAGTATCGACATCTGACATCTACCCAACATTGCTTGCTATCACTGGCACAGAAATCAAAAAACAACCAATGATGGATGGGATGAATCTTCAGCCAATTCTTAGCGGTGCTGAGAAAATCCGCAGCAATACGATCGGCTTCTGGCATTTATTCGAGGGAGGTCAGGCAACGTTTAGTGACAAAGTGATTCGACAACTCATGGAAGCTCAGCAGACAGGGAAGGCAACACCTTTTCCTGAACGTCTTCTCAAAAATGCCAACGTTTTCCCAACTCACCAGACTCAAAACATGGAGCTACATCCAGGTCATGCCGCTTTACTAGATTGGCCGTATAAGATCCATTCCATCCGTAGGGGGAAGAAAGGTAAGGTCACTTATGAACTCTACAATATCGAAACAGATCCGATGGAAACCAACGATATTTCCAAAGAGGAGGTGAAGGTCTTTTCGAGGATACAAAAGCAACTACACGATTGGCAACGTTCTGTGATGAAAAGCCTCAACGGCAACGACTATCGATAGGCAGCAAAGTCATTACCCTGAAAAACAATCCCCCAGCACTCGTCTAAAATGCTGGAGGAAAGGGGAAGGGGAGGGGGGAGGATCTAATATTTTAGATAATGCGTTTTTTACGGGAGATAGAGCTTGCGGGATCTTTTTAGCATCACTACTTGGTAGTAAAAGTTAGAGGGTTATTCTTTGGCTGCTTTTTCCTTATCCTTAGCTGCTTTCCTAGCTGCTTTTCTTGCCGCTTTCTTTTCTTCCTTAGTTAGATCTTTGGCTGGATCGTCCTTCTCTTTGGCATCCTCTTTAGCTTGTTCAGCTCCTTCCTTCTTAGCTTCAGCTGCAACTTCTGTGATCACGACATTACGGATATGACAATCACCAGTGAGTTCTCCAAGGTTAAAGACAATCCATGTAGGGCCTATTTTAGCTTTCGTGTTAGTTCCGGGTTGTGGGTCTAGCTTTTCCCAGACCTTTTTCTCTTTCATCCCGTTTACTTTTCTACCAGCATAGTTTTTATTGTCTGTATCGTAGCCACCAGTGAAGTTAAACGTAGTGGTCTTCCAATCCTTAGATAGCTCTAGTTTTGAATGAAGGTGGTCATAGTCCCTATTTTTAGTTATTAATCTGGCAAACCCTGGACGACCAATATTGAAGGTGAATTTACCCTTCATACTGGGAGTCATCGTATCAAAACTTACTTGATAAGCTTTTCCCTTCTGAATGTCTACGTATTGTCCTAAGGTGATATATTTAGGAGACAATCCCTTGATTCCTTTAAAGTGAATCGTTTTCTTAGTAACTTTGTGTTTAAGTTCATGACCGTATTTTTTGGTGATGCCTACTAGCCACAGTTTTAATTTGGACTTAGAAAAGGTGCCGTTCTCTACAAGGTTTTTGACTTTCGCTTTAGAATTTGAATTGAGTTTAGCGTGAAGGGGACTAGTGCTGATTGCTAGCAGCGTAGTCGCTGCTATTGCTGTGATGATCTGATTTTTTTTCATAAGTTTTGTATGTAGTTTGTTTGTATAGTTATCATTTAAAATAGAGATGATCTCTCACTCCACAAGCGGGCATGTATGTTAATACATTTGCAAAAGGTGTTGATATACGCCCTTCAATGTCTGTCTGCGACCCTACAAATACATCTATCATCTCCCGGCAATGAAGATCCGAATGGCTAGTGCCCATGCTTATGGCGATGAGAAGGTTCGTTGATTCACAGCATGTGATGATAATTTGACACTCGGAGATACTTTCTTTTCTTATTCTTCATCGCTAATGTTTGAATCTGAAAGTCACGATACTTCCTTAATGCCTGCTCAATTGGCTCTTCACTATTTTCCATCTACCTAATATACTATGTCAGATCAAATGCCCCAATCCTCTCTCACTAGCCCCCCGTCAAATCTTGACAGTAGCTCTAGCTCATCCAGTGGCAAACTCAGCCCTAAAGATAAAATTTCTTATGGTCTAGGATCTGCGAATGATGCTTGGGGCAATTGGTTCTTGGTCGGTGCTGTTTGGGTGGTTTTCAATGAATATCTTGGAGTAGCTCCTGCTCTTATTAGTTTAGCGCTGATGTGTAATCGGCTTTTCGATGCTGTATCCGATCCTTTCTTTGGATGGTATTCAGATAATTTCCGCTCTAAGTGGGGCAGGAGAAGACCTTTCATTTTAGTAGGTTCTATCCTCTCAGGCATTTCGATGATCCTATTTTTCAATCTGATCCAACCCGGATGGTCAGATAATACCTACTTCTGGTATATGACTATTATGTCAGGAATATTGATCACCTGCGTCTCTTGCTTTAATATGCCCTATCAGTCGCTCGGTGCAGAAATGACACCAGATTACGAGGAGCGGACTTCAGTGTTCGCTTACCGAGGTGGTATTCAGAAGATTTCCGAAATAGCAAACTTCGGAGCTGCGGCATTTTTCACTTTAGCAATTTTTGATAATATTCTTCATGGTGCCAAGATAGGCGGTTGGATCCTTGGTGGGTTGATGATCACTATTGGAATTATCGTTTTCCGTGGCACTAGGGAAAGGTATTATGAAAAGGCTGTCAGCAATCCAAAAAATAAAACTAAGATTGTCGAAGCATTCCTAGGAGCGCTCAAATGTAAACCATTCAGAACTCAGCTCGCCATGGCATTCTCCTACGGCACCTGCACCAGTATGGTTAGTGTTCTAGGACTCTACACTACGGTATTTTACGTCTGTGGTGGAGACTGGGCAATGTGGGATGCAGAGAAAAATGTAATGGGAGGCGGAGGCTGGAATCTAGCGATGGGAGCATCTATGGTAGTCTGCGGATTTTCTGGAGTCCCCTTCTTTTCAAAAATCGCTCACAGTTTGAGTAAAAGAAAAGCAATGATCTTGGTGCTACTCCTGTCCATCTTATCCTTTGGCATGACTTGGTTTTTCTATGATCCCGCTCATCCATATCTACAGCTAATCGCTTCTGGATTTAATGCCTTTACCATGGCTGGATTCTGGATGCTTTATGGTGCGATCGGTGCGGATATCATCGACTATGATGAACTCGAATGTGGCAAACGCCGAGAGGGAGCATTCTCTGCCTGCGGATCATTTTTTGTAAAGATCGGTCTTGCTGTTGGAATGGGTGCATCTGGATTCTTACTTGAGAAGATTGGTTTCGACCAGGCTCTCGGTGGTGATCAACCAGAAGGGACATTTAC
>CAKZNV010000128.1 GCA_937132085.1 uncultured Rubritalea sp.
TACCTCCATATTCTGCCATCTGGTTTATCTTCTTGTCTGCATATTCCCTAGCTGCCTCAGGAGAGTTTTCTAATCTACCAGCTGCGATTTCTCGATCTATCTCGTTAATCAATCCCTTGCTCATTTCATTGGCAACTTTCTGATGCTCTTCAGGGTTGTTTTGCAAATAGTTCCAGTAGTCATCACTACCTAACATACTGCCAAACCTATTAAAATCTTCTGGTCTGTTGAATCCGTTAGCGACTAAATGGTAATGGCTTTGTGCAATATCTTTATTCGTCTGCCCCAGAAGTTGAAGGTATTTATCTTTCTTGGATTGCTCGCTATTACCTAAAGTATTGTCATGCTCATGGATTTGATCTTGAGCAAATAAGCTACTAGCCTTTGCTCCTTTTGCGTTGGCAGCAGGTGTGTTGCCTCGTAAGCGGCTCTGCCCCTCATTCTGCAAAGCTTCTTGAGCCTTCGCCCATTCAGGCGTTATGTTATGAGAATCATCTCCCATTATTTACCCCCCTAGCTCAAATTCCAAACGATCCCTTAACTTCGTATGGGCTTGAATCTACTTTCTATCTATAATTACTCTACACCAGAAAGGTTAAGCCTCGGTTAATTTCTGTTTAGAATAAGTTGTAATCTTTTGGGGTGCTTAGGTATAAGCTCTATTTGCTTATTTTCAATGACCGCATCAATCGCTTGGCGCATGGATTTGGTAATTACGGAGCTGAATTTATCCTTCGTCAATTGCAGTTGCGTTCCACGGTGAGAAGCTAGTATTTGCTGCATAAGATTGAAAACTTGGTGCTGTGCCTGTTCTAATGGATTATTTTTCACTATATCATTTATGGTTCCAAGATGACCTCGAAGCGGAGCGTTTATAAATTTTTCCTTTTCAGCTTCAGCTACTGCATAGAGATAGCAAGAACTCATAGAGTTTTCTAGAGTTTCGTCTTCTCCGATTTGTTTGCCATCGTAGACACCTTTTGTGCCAGATATTTGGAGAATTTTTGCGTCGTGTATGATGTTATTAATGAAATGCTCATGGATAGTTTTTGGGCGCAAGTATGGGGTGAAGTATGCCATTCCTGTTGCTGGATTTCTTCCTAGCCAGTATTCTATCCCACCAGATGCCACTTCTTCAAGTTCATTTGCTTGTGCTTGAAAATTGTAATAGGCATTTACAGCGCGTTTTAAAGAAGACCTAGCTTTAGCTCTATGCAAATCAGCAACTCCATGTTTTCTAACATTTTCGAAATCATCGCACTCATCAATAAGATTATCTAGAAGAGCCAATAATTGTTTTAGCCCTTTGTCTGAGGAGTATTTCTTGAAAAGAGATTCAAACTGTTTTTCGTTTTTCCCGATGAGCGAAAGATCACCATTTATCTTTTCAGATTCAGCTATGAATAAGAGTGCATAATTTAACTGTTTCTCAGACCTAGGAGCTAGTTTTATAGTAACAAAACCGTATTCGTCTATGAGTTTGCTTAAGTTAAGATCGGAGTTTATTTCAAGATCAATGCCGTAATTATACTCCAGTAGGGCGGTTCGTAGTAAATCATTGATAAAAAATTCACGTAAAGTTTCTGGTTCTTCTATGGTCGTGAAAAAATAATCTCCTGTATCATAGTTTTTTGAAGTGTCGCAGACAGGTGAATTTAGAGCCATATTATCTGCTGCTTTCATGGCAGATGATGTTTGGCAAACTAAGAACTCATAATCTGTTTCAAAGTATTCTAGAGCTTGCCAGATATGAGAGAAATATTGAGTAAGAAAACAAGCTTTTGCCATGCTTGGATCACCATTATTGGTATAGATGTTTATAAGTGCCCAATCGGAATTTTCTTCATCAAGCGAATCAACTCTGAGCTCTTTGATCAGCTCCGTAAGCTTCTGCAGAGTATGTGAGCGATTGTGCAAGGCAATATCCTTACGTGTAAACATACGGTCTGACGCATTGACTAGATGGTTAATGTAGTTTTGAAGAAACGTCTCTGGACGCTCAAATTTTCTAGAATCCTGCTGTTTATTTCTCATATTACCTCTAGCCTTTACTAGATAGTATAGTGGAAAAATACGAAGATTTGGTTAATGAGGACGAAACTGGTAAATCATTTCTTATGAATGTCTATAGGTTTGGATGAATCATAGGTGAATTTTTTGACAGCCTTTTTCTTGGCTGGGTGAATGACATTATGGGATTTAGGTGAATTGTTTTTTTGCTTAGGGGGTGCTCCTTTAATAATATTTCTGAGATTACAGAATTGTCGGATTGCCTCGGACGTGATTTTAAGTTGGTGCTGATCTAATAGCCATTTTGCTATTTCTGGGTAAGGCCAGTTGAGAGCTCTCATTTCTGTAATGTCATCTCTCCATTGTTCGAGGCGACTGACATTCGGTTTTTGATATGGTTGGAACTTGCTCATATTTTGTAATGCGTAAAATGTCCTTGTGATGACCTTGCTTTTTAACTTGGTGTATACTTGGGGTGGTCTTTTGGAGGGCTTGTTTGAGTCTTGTTTATCACTTGTTACTTACTTGTGGTGACCTTGTTATTTAGCTTGGTTCTTCCTATCGCAGAGCGATAGGGTATTGTGTTTGTCTTTTTAAGGGGCTTTGATTTTGTTTTACAGAGGCACAGTTCAGAGATGGATGTCGTGCCTCTGTGGATGTTTGTGAATCTAATTAGCTAGTATATCCTCTCCAGTATTAATGCTTAGTTTAGAGCTGAATTCATTACTTGATTCGTAGTAGTTAACGTTTACGTCAAGAGACACGGATTCCTCTTTGGTGTCGATAACGAGTTTTCCAAATCCTCCCTCATTATTATACCAGTCAACTTGAGTTGTTTCTAAAAACTCGTAGGTTAGTTTTTCGATGACATCTTGAACTGGTCCAGTTTTTTCAATACTATGCCACAACCATTTGCCGTCTGAGAACGCTCTGCTAGCAGTCTGGTAGTCGATTTGAAGTTCTTCTAATTCAGGTGATAGAGAAGGGGTGAATGTAATATCATGAATAGCTCCATCGTCTCCACAGCCTTCAAATGATACTTCAACAGATTCGATGTTGTATTTTTGAAGTATGGGTAAGATAATAGCCAGTGCTTTCATATATGTTTTATTATGAGATTCCATTACTTAGTCCTCCTCGCTTTAGCTCCAACTACAGTAGCTTTTGCCATCCACGGCTTAGGCTGGATGGTTGACAACCAATCCTTGAGGGTAGGAACATTGCCCCCGCAATCTTCCATTATATGTTGTTCTCCGATATAGCGGACAGGTATTTCTTTGCCATCGCTGTTCGTTATCGTTGTGCCGAACACTCTTTCACATTCAAAAATACCTTCCGAGTGGTGGCGAATAGCCCTGTGTCTAAAATCACAAAAGCTTTCTTTTGTGGCATCAAACCAGTTATGAATTTCCAGATAATCTTCCGGTTGACCTCCAAATAATTTTGCAGATGATTTAGCGTGATAAAAAGTATGTGTCATAGTTTTCTCCTTTTTTGACAAGATTACATGCAGGGTTTCATATCTCTGCATATGAAACCTTGCTCCCGGTCGAGGGCGGGGGTGTAGGAATCAAGCCGATTCGTAAAGTCCCGCAGGACATTTAAAATCAATGAAAAGTTCCGAGGACAATTTACTAATCTGCTTGATTTTGAGTGGGGCAGCGCCCCCTAATTAGCACTTGTCTAAGTGTTTGAAGACTTAAATCTTAGAGCTAGATCTTTGAAAATAGATCCTTTTGAGCATAGCTCTACAGTTTAGATGTCGTGTTGTAGAAAAAGGAATATTTGACTATTTTGCTGATTTTAGGTAAAATAGGTAAAACAAGGATTTAGATATGGAAACTATAGCAGCAACGGAAGCATCAAACAAATTTGGTCATTTATTAGATATTGCAAGGTCAGAACCTGTGACGATTGAAAAGCAAGGAAGGGGAGTCGCTGTGGTGCTTTCTCTTGAAGAGTATCAACGAATGGAATACGAGCTTGAGCAGTTGAGTGACCTGCGCTTGAAGGAAAGTATAGCTGACATGGATGCAGGTAAAACAACCGAAGCGTCTCAGGTATTTGCTGATTTAAAAACGCGTTATTCTAAATGAACTACCGTATTTTACTGACAGAGCGGTTCACTAATCACTTAGCTGAAATAGGGGATTATATAGCTCGTGATAACCCTAGTAGGGCATTGAGTTGGGTTGGTGAGGTTGAGAAAAGGGTAATGCAGCTAGATACTTTTCCTGAAGCCTTGCCGTATGCAAGGGAAAATGAGAATTACCCTATTGAGTTGCGTCAACTGGTGTTTGGTAGGGGGCGGAGTAAATACAGGGTAATCTTTACAGTTAAAAGTGATGAGGTGGTAGTCTTAGATATTCGACATAGTGCCAGAAATGGACATGACTCTAATGCTCTGTAGTTTTAGATTAAAATTTTAACTCGAATTGCTCCCCTGTCTGAAAAGGAGTGCTAGGCATAGTAATATCAGCAGGTTTCTCTTTTTCCGGAGCTTGTGGGTTTTTGATGAAGTCCATCATTTTCTCGGTTGCTTGACGTTGATCTTCTCCGACTCTGTGCCAATGGATGTTTTTCCATGAATTGTTGATTGTGCCACGGAGAGTGTCGCCGCATATCATGGTGGCAGGTATCCCCCAGAGGGTCATATTGATGTAGCACATGTCAACTCCAACGGGGTTGAGGTCTTGGCAGGTGACTCTGAGTAAATCAACATAGCTTTTTTCTCTTCCAGTAGCATTAGGAGAAAATTGCTCTGCAAGTGCTAGCATCATGCCTCCAGCTCCGCAGGCAGGCTCGTTAACTGTAATTGGTTTTCCTTTCTCGATGACTGATTTTGCATCTACGGTTATCATTGCCATTAGTTTTGAAATTTCTGGCGGTGTGTAGAATTCACCTCGGCTTTGCTTGCTAGATTGGCTGGCAATATCTAGGTAGTAAGTTCCTAGAACGTCAGTAAATGGCTTTGATTCCATTTCATTGATGAGTAGAGCTAGAGCTTTTGAAAGCTGTGTTAGCTCGTCTTTAGGATAGCTCTTAATAGCTTCAAAATATTCATCCTCTCTTGATCCTGCGGCAAAGCAACAAGCAGCGATACGACAGAAATCTACAAACACGGTGATTGTTGAAGATTTAGTCCTAGCGATTTGTTCAATGATAGTGCGATAGGTTTCATCTGGCATGAGATCCTCCGAGAAGACCAAACATGTCAAGCTGAGGTTGTTTCTCTGATTGCAAGATTTTGACTACTTCTTCGCATTGGATTTTGTGCGATGCTCCACCACAGCTATTATTGCTTCTGGCTTCACGGTCAAAGAATCGTTGCAGCTCGATGATTCCTGCAAGTCTTGCATCTTCGTATGAGCTAAATCCATAGGATGAAAATACAGATGGTGAATAGCAGTGACCACTAATTGAGGTCATCGCAGAAACACCAATAAGCCAATTTCCAGTTGAGGATTCTGCAAGGTGTATTTCAGCTTTGTTGCCTTTGTAATCAACGACTTTTTCTGTTTGATAATGTTCTAAAACCCCATGAGCATTATGATTTAGAAATCCCCACACTTGAGCGGCTTCTTGATAGGGCTCTTTGAGGTGATGGAATTTTTCACCGTATTTTTTTCTGATTGCATTTATTTGCTCTGAATGGTCTATGATTTTTATGTCGTTACTCATCTTGACCTCCCTTCTGAATGTTCAACAATATGTCCGTGCTGTCGTGCTAGTCTGGAATATTCTGAGATAGGTTTATCGGCTTTAAAATGCAAATCTCGTTCAACAGATACCCCATGTATTTTTACTGATTCTAATTCAGATAGGCTAACAGTTCCAAGCTCAGGGAAGCCCATGCCGAGGTCGCACAGCCCAAAGGCTATGTCATTGTCTTCTGGATCAATTTCAGTGAGTAGCCAAGTAGCAGCAGAAAGGGGCATGAATAGTTTCACTACTGGCATGAAGTCGTGGCATTTATCCGAGCCTCTGAGTTGTAGTTGTTTGTTACCGTTTTCGAGCAACTGCTCTTTGTTAGTTTTGGTTAGTAACATCATAGTTAGGTTCTCCTTTTTTTAATTATAGAACGGGTTCATATCTCCGCATATGAACCCATGGGGGACAAAAATTACGGGGTGAAAGAAGTCAGCTTAAAAATGGTGGTTTCCCTTTTAAGGGGTAACGATTTTTCAGTTTACTTCTTGAGGGGGCTTGCCCCCTTTGATGTAGAATAGGCAAGTAAAGTAGCTTGCTAGATAAACTGTCAGATTCAGACTTTACTCCAAGAAATCTCAGTTTGTTTCTCCTGAGCTAGCTTAGAAACATGGGAATTGAGAGTTTCTTCGAGTGAGATCGTTTGCTGAGTAATGATGTAATCGAATGCTTTGCGAATTACGTGTTCAAGCTTCGGTAAATCATCTCTTAAGTAAATGTGAGGCTCTTGTATTTTACGTGATTTGCTGGTTTCACTTACTAAGGATACGCTGAAGGTCGGTTGAAAGCCTTTGTGATGTTGCATCATCACATTAGCTTGAATGCCAGATCCAGCAGAGATAGTTTTTATGATTTTAGGTGGCATTGGTCTTGCTCCTGAAAGTCTGTTGATATTTTTAAATGAAATCTCCACACGGTGATTCTCATCACCGTGTGCCGTCCTTCCCAAAGGGAGAAAAGCTTCGTCGAGAATGGGACTCCCATATTTCTCGTCGGAGACGGAGCTTTTCGTATTACTTAGCAACGCTGTTCGATTTACGCTCATCATCAATCTTTTGGGCATGAGTTTTTCTGCGAGCTCTCTTTTTAGCAGGAGTGCTTTTCTCAGTATCTTCTGCTTTTGACTCGTCAGTTTTTTTACTTTGCTGCACAGCCATTTTCTCGTGAATGAATTCGAATGCTTTTTCGTTAGCTAAGCGAGCTAGTGGAAGATGGTTTACGAATAGAGTCTGAGTTTCGTTCCAGCCTTCATCATCACGGTAGTGTCTTGATATCTTTGTAGAGTAGTAAGTATGTCCCTGCTGAGATTGATTTTCCCAAATAGCAGCTTTGATATAGTCATTTTTAGGACCAAATGCGATTTCTTTGATAGGGGCGTCGTTCATGATTTCTCCTTTGTATTAGAATGAACAGGCAGGTTTTATATTGCCGTGCCCTTTAAAATGTATTCACCGAATGGTATAGGGAAGTTAAAAAGTTTGAGTCAAATATGATCCTTGCAGCGCATTGATCTAATGAAGACGATGATAAAAATCAAACAGATCAGGGGAGGTAGTGACTATATGAAGCACTACTTACTAGCTAATGACTACTATTCTGAAGGCGAAAAAGTTAGTGGACAGTGGAGGGGCAGGCTAGCTGAGATGCTAGGGCTAGAGGGTAAGGACGTAGTCCGAGATGTGTTTGAGGCATTGAGTAAGAATTTGCACCCTCATACGGGTGAAAAATTGAGACCTAGGAAGTCTCAAGTGACATTTCATGATGTGGTGATTTCTGCTCCGAAGAGCTATAGCATTGTTGCTTTAGTCGGTAAGGATGAAAGACTTATTGAGGGCTTTGAACGAGCTTCAGCAAAGGCTTTTCAGCGGTTGGAGAAATATCTAAGCGTTAGGGATCGGTCTGGTAAGGCTTATCATACAGAGAATGAGATACGAACAGGCAATGGCATAGGGGCTGTATTTCTACATGATAGCAATAGGTTATTAGAACCTAACCTTCATCAACATGTAGTGCTGTCTAACCACTCATGGTGTGAAGAGCGGGGGAGTTATTTTGCTCTCCAGCCAAAAACGATGATGAATGAGTCTAAGAGATGGATTACTGATCAGTTTCACCGTGACTTAGCAAAAGAGGCTATAAAAGCGGGCTACAAAGCCGAGTTAGTTGGTAATAGAATGCGTCTACCAGAATTGGGGTTGAAAACTGAAATGACCTTTTCTCAGCGGACGGTTCAACGAAGAAGGTTTGAAAGAACATATCGGAAACTATTTGGTAATGAACCGTCTAAAAAACGTATCGAGCAGTTCATCACTGATGCTAAACCTGTGGCTGTGAAGAGGTTTAAGAGAGAGTATGAAGTCAGATTTAACTCTATTCCCAATAATCAAGTAGTGGATGAATTTGTGAAGCACTGGCGGCCTTCAAAGATGACTCAAAGTAGTAGTGAGCAAGTTTATCAAAACCATTTTTTAAGAACGTCAAATTATTGGCACTTGGTAGTTCATATTTATTATTCAGTTTTGCTTCAAAAGGTTCTTTCCAATGCAAACCAGAATAAAACTGTCCTTTCATTATTGAATCTGTAATTTTTGCAACAAATAAGAAAGCATGAGCGCCATCAAAAGTTGATAATTTTAAGGAGTCACCATCAACAATTCCTTCTAAATATCGGTAATCTCCAGTAGTTGTTCTAAAAGTTCCGGTAACAGCATTTCCATTTTGTGTAAAAACTCCTTTGGCAATATAACGATCCGTTACTGCATTTTCGCTAAAAACAGTTTCCCAATTTCCAGAAATATTCTGATTTGCATCTTTCTTTTGAGTAAATCTTGTTGTGCTT
>CAKZNV010000129.1 GCA_937132085.1 uncultured Rubritalea sp.
TAATAAGATTGGGGAAAGTTTGCGCATCAGATCTTTTCCACTATGGTCTCGACGAGATGAAGAATAACCAGAGGATTTCGACCAAGCACTTTCATAGAAGAAATGTCCACAATACAGGCTACGACTACGGTTCTTTGATCCTTAGTTATCCAAGCTTAAAACCCTTTGTCCGTAAAAACGAACACGGTAACCAAGCGATTAACTTCTCAGATCCAGATGCAGTCAAAGCGTTAAACTGCGCCCTCTTAAAGCATCATTATTCTATTCAAGACTGGGATATCCCAGCTGGTTACTTGTGTCCTCCTATCCCTGGCAGAGTAGATTACATCCATCATATTGCTGAGCTACTAGGAGTCAAAGAACTCAAAAAAACCAAGGTAGCAAAATCGGCTACTATAAAGATGCTAGACATCGGCACTGGGGCGAATGGAATCTATTCCTTGCTTGCTAGCCGTGTCTACGGATGGGATTGCACAGCCTGTGATATAGATCCAGCAGCTCTAGAGAACTTCTCAGAAATTTTAGATAAGAACCCTGACATTAAGAAACGTGTTAAACTTCGTTTCCAACGAGACAACAGCTATCTCTTTACCGACATTATCCAATTTGGAGAAAACTATGATATTAGTGTCTGCAATCCACCATTTCATGCTTCGGAAGAAGAAGCTCTAAAAGAGAGCCTGAAGAAGCAGAATAACCTCGCTAGCAATAAAAAGAATAAGTCCGATAGATCATCAAAATCCAGTTCAACTAAAACTGAACCCACCCAGAACTTTGGTGGTCAAAATGCTGAACTATGGTGCAATGGTGGAGAGATAAGATTCCTCCGAAAGATGATCAAAGAGAGCAAAAACTTTGGCCAACAATGTCGCTGGTTTACCTCTCTGGTCTCTAAAAGTGAGAATCTAAAAGCCTGCCATAAACTTCTGCGTAAAGTAGAAGCCACTGAAATCAAAGAAATCACCATGAAGCAAGGTAACAAGATCACAAGAGTGCTGGCTTGGACCTTTGTGAGCTAAAAAGATCTTTCTCTTTTGTTGTCAATTGAACGACACTCATGCGAATGAATAAGAAGGTAGTCATCCTCGGTGGTGGAGTCGCTGGCAAGTTGATTGCCAAGATTCTGTGTGAACGCTTTTCACAGGTAACCATGGTGACAGGCGGACGCGATGAAGTATTTCAAGCAGGTCAACTGCATGTTCTACTAGCTGGAGGATGGGAGATCCTGCAGGAACACTTTCCTCAGACCATTGCTCAGCTAGAAGAGGTCTGCCCACGTGTCGACTGGGGCGCCGATAGTTTCTGGGTATCGCCAGTAGGTGTGATGCCTCAGCTTGATTCCGGAGTAGTGACGCATACCTGCTCTCGTAGTTTATTAGATAAGTTGATGAGAGAGGAAATTTCAGATCTGCCCATCGAGATCGTGAATGAAAGAGTGACAGCGCTCAATTTATCCTCAGATGGAGATCAAGTTAACTCGATAGAAACCACCTCTTCTCAGCTAAGCGCTGATATCGTGATCGACGCCATGGGTAGAACTAGTCAGACGCTTAAATGGCTAAATAAACTCATCGACCTGACTGTGACTCAGAAGAGGATGGAAACCGAACTACGTTATTCGACTGTTACCGCTGAGTTCTCCGCAGGTGCTGAGCCACAGCAAGCGTATTACCAGATCGATCCGCAGACTGAGGGATGTGGTGGAGTCATCTCACCCGTAGAGGATGGCAAGGTGATCGCCAGCTATATTTACATGGATCGTGAGCCGAATTCCTTATGGGACGGCATAGGAAATGATCGCTTTACTCAAATTGCAGCGAGTCTGCAGAATCCTTCAACTGTCCGAAAAATCAGTAAGCTACACAATGTCTGGCACCAGATTGAAAAGTCGCCAGAAATCCCAACCAACCTCTTCATGGTGGGTGATAGCGTTTGCCAGTTTAATCCAGTGTTCGGTCAAGGCATGACGCAGGCCTTACGTAGCAGTTTGATCCTATGTGAAACTCTTGCCAACAGCTCAGTGGAGAGTCAGATTTTTCACCGACAACAGGCTAATGACCTTAAATTTCCATGGATTATGGCGACCCTAGATCCATACAACCCAAAGGTGAAGCTGACTAATCGCCAACGAATGATGAGATGGTGGGTTTACAAGCAAATGAAATTGGCAAAAAAGAACCCTACTTTTCAGCGTCGCTTGATCGAGGTGCTCCACATGAAAACAACCCCGACATCCCTCTATCGCTTTAAATACCTTATCTCGACCTTCTTGTCCTGAAAACATCGAAACTAAAAGCGATGAATGAGGGGCTTATCAGCCTAGTCCTGCGTAGTGACCACGCTTAGGTGACCTTCAGGGATCAACAGCATGAGAGCGTGAGTCGCAGTAGCTCGGTCACCATCTTCTACTCCTCCTTTACGCTGCGTCATTTGCGCCATCTTATCCCCTTTCGGAGTGGCGAATGAACCATCTGATGCTTGGCGTTTGATGATTGAGTCTGTGTAGAGTTTCCAGAATTTGCCAGATTCTTTCTTACCAAGTCCGTGGCAAGCCCATCCTGCTAGTAGCTGATGGAGCTGAGCAGATCCGTGACCAATCTCGACCTTATCGAGATCTCCTAACATATACTTCTTCATGGATTTGAAGAACGAACCTTCGGTCTTTCCAGCTGCTATACAGGCGATGATAGCCCCTCCTACTCGACCTGCTTCACCATGGCCTTTTTGTCCAGGACCTGGGCTGTAACCCACAGCACCAGTCGATAGGTCTGATGATTCTTTGAAATACTTTTCTGCTTTATCGAACACCGATTCATCGATTTCTATGCCCATTGAGCGTGCTCCACCTAGGCCTAACACTGCGCAATTCGTAGCAGCTACGAACTGGCGATAACCAAGTGCATTGTCAACGATCTTGCCATGACACCAGCCTCCTACTGGACCTTGTCTTGCTACTAATTCTTTAACCAATTGTTCAGCTAGCTTAGTAACTCCCGCATTCTTCTTAGTGAACTTTTCATACTCGGCTAGAAACAGCAGAGTGTGAGAATAGCTCCAAGTCGTTTGATCCCATTTAGGGTCATCGATGATACCTTTCTTAAAGATGTTTTCCTTCAGAAATTTGTAACACTTTGTCACTTCTCCTTTGTAGCCCTCATCACCAGACGCCATGAAGGCTAGTCCAGCAGTGGCGTAGACGACACACTCTCCAGTAGGTCCAGATGGGTGTTTGAGCCCTTCACTACTGAGCTTTTTTGATAGTAATTTTAGCGCTTTCTCTGCGGAAGCTAGTCGTTTCTCAGACGATTTCGGATCAGAGTTAGTCTTACTGCTCTTCGTTTTGGATGGTTTCAGACTCGATAAGAACTCTTGGTCTTTAGCTGATAATTTATTGGCTGTGAGTGTCAGTCTTTTTCCATCTGCCTTACGTAAGGTGACTCTGCCTCCACGATCTGACACTAGCTCAGCCTCGATGCTGAATTTGCCATCTTTACTCGTCCACGTTCTCATCTCACCAGAGTGAGACAGGCTGGATGTTAAAAAGATAACTGTGAGAATTAGAGTAACAAGAGATGCAAAAGACTTCATGCACTTCATTTGACAGATAGCAGAAAAAATCCAAGATATTTATTATAGTAACGATGTCTAATAATGGACTCTATGCAGCCTAGCATACTCACTAGGGCTAAGTTTAGTAGAAAGCTTAAATAGCTCTGTAAATCTCCTAGAAGCATTATAGCCACAAGCATCTGCAATCTTTGTCACAGACAGATCCACCTTACTATCTGACAGCAAACTCTTGGCAAACTCGATTCTACTTTTGTTCAGAATATCTAGAATACTACCATCTAGTATCATTCTGAATTTCCGCTCTAATGATCGCCTTCCCAGCGAAGTCTGAGCCACGATCTCATTCACAGATTCTATCGTGCTAAAGTTCGATTTAATATAGACCAACGCCTTTCTCAGCTCAGGGTCAGCAACCGCATGCATACTAGTGGATTCACGCTCCACCACTCGGATAGGATCTGGCTGATAAACACTCATAGTCCCCTTGTCCTCACTCATCAGCTTATCCAATATCTCCGCCGCACCATAGCCAATCCTAGCTGAAGGTATCTCGATACTAGACAGCGGTGGTCGAGAAAGGCGGCACTCTACTAGATCATTATCCACACCTAGAATTGCCACTTCCTCTGGCACCCTTATCCCTAGCTCTAGACAGATATCCGCTAGGTCTCTCGCCGGAACATCATTAGAGCAGAACACCCCAACTGGTTTAGGTAAACTAGACAACCAAGCTCGGATTTTGTCCTGCATACTGCGGATGACTCTGACATCTGCTATTCTCGGTAAATACTCTACCCAACACCGGTGAACCTCTCCCTCTATAAGATCATTAAACCCACTAAAACGCTGCTTAGAATACTGCATGGTCTCGCTCCCCAAGTAGCCGAAATTTCGCAATCTCAGTCCACTCAGATACTCGGCAGCCATCTCTCCTACTTTAAATTGATTCACATCTGCTAGTGGATAGTTTAGCTCAGCTAGCGAGTCTGTCGTGCTCACTATTGGGACATTGAGCGCCTCGATAGCTCTAGCAATTTTAGCATCATAGAGGTGGGCTATAATACCATCAGGTTTCCATTCTTGAAGCCATTCTATAGACTCTAGCTTCGGTGAAGCGTCATGGAATAGCCAGTTTTTGCGCTTCTGACTAAAGGCATAAATCCCCTCGATCACATCCCGATTATAACCAATGTTTTTCCCCATCAATAAGGCGATCCGCTTAAAACTCATACGCAAAACATACATAACAATTTCGCATAAACCACAATATTCTCAATCCAATTATGCTAGTGTTTGCCCATGTCCAATTATTTTAGCAACATACCAAAAGTGCAATTCGAAGGAAAAGGCACTACCAATCCATTTGCATTCCGCCACTACAACCCAGACGAAATCATCCTAGGTAAATCAATGCGTGAGCACCTCAAGTTCGCTGCTCCTTACTGGCACGTGATGCGAAATGATCTTTCTGATCCATTCGGAGCAGGCACAGCGCTCATGCCTTGGGACGATGGCTCTGAAACACTCGATAACGCTCTTAACCGAGTTGACGTTTTCTTTGAGTTTCTAAATAAAATCGATATCGACTACTACTGTTGGCATGACCGTGACATCTCACCTGAAGGCAAGACACTCGCTGAGACTCATGACAATTTAGCCAAGGTCTGTGACAAGCTTTTAGCCTCACAGCAAGAGCACGACAAACAACTTCTCTGGGGCACATCATGCCTCTTCAGCAATCCTCGCTACTCACAAGGTGCAGCCACAAGTCCTAGCGCTGATGTTTACGCCTATGCTGCTTCAAACGTAAAGCACGCACTAGAGCAGACACACAGACTCGGCGGAGCTGGTTACACATTCTGGGGTGGTCGTGAAGGCTACGCTACGCTGCTAAACACTGATATGAAACGTGAGTTAGATCACCTCGCTGCATTCTTCCACATGGCAGTAGATCACGCTAAGAAGATCGGCTACACTGGTCAGTTCTACATCGAGCCTAAGCCAATGGAACCATCGACTCACCAGTATGATTCAGACTCTGCAGCATGTCTAAATTTCCTCCGTGAATACAATCTGTTAGACCACTTTAAGCTCAATCTCGAAACCAACCACGCAACTCTCGCTGGCCACACCATGCAACACGAAATGGACGTAGCTATTGGAGCTGGGGCACTCGGTTCTATCGATGCTAACCAAGGAGACGAACTCATTGGCTGGGATACAGATCAGTTCCCTACTGACATCTACATGGCGACTCACGTCATGGTTCGCATTCTTAAAATGGGTGGTTTCACTACTGGTGGACTTAACTTCGATGCCAAGCGTCGCCGTGAATCTCACGAACTGGAAGACCTATTCCACGCTCACATCGGTGGAATGGACACCTTCGCTCGTGGACTCAAGATCGCTTCTAAGATCGTAGAAGACGGACGATTCGATGAACTAGTAGCACAGCGTTACTCAAGCTTCGACACAGGCATGGGAGCTAAAGTAGAAGCTGGAACAGCGTCTCTAGATGAGCTCGACACCTACGCTCACAGCATTTCATCACCTATCGTCACTAGTGGTCGTCAGGAAATGTTAGAGAACCTTCTTAACGACTACATCCAGTAATATAAGACCATGTATTTAGGACTAGACGCATCCACTCAGAGTATTTCGGCAGTCATCATTGACCCGAATACTTCTGCTATTATAGCCACCGAAAGTATTAACTTTGGCTCTGAGCTACCTCAGTATTCTGCACCCTCTGGATTCATTCCAGACGGTCAAGATGGTGAGGTGCACACTGACCCATCTATGTGGCTGGATGCTCTAGACCTCCTCTTACATCGCTTAAATTCTAATGGAGCAGACCTCTCGAAAATCAAAACAATTTCAGGCGCTGGCCAGCAACATGCCAGCGTCTATCTCTCAGAAGCCTTCCACTCAGCACTAGAAACTCTTGATTCTAGAAGTTCACTTTCTGAGCAATTAAAACCTACTTTCACTAGAACCACCTCTCCTATCTGGATGGACAGCTCTACTGCTGAAGAATGTGCTGAAATCACTCAACAGGTTCCTAGCATTCTAGAAATTTCTGGTTCTGTAGCAACGATGAGATTCACAGGATCTCAGATCAGAAAGTTCTACAAGCAAGACCCTGATCAGTATCAGAAAACGGATATCATCCACCTTAACAGCTCATTCCTAAGCTCTATCATTGCTGGTAGCTCATCCAGTATCGACACTGGCGACGGTGCAGGCATGAACCTCATGGATCTAGCTACCTCTACCTGGCACCTAGGCCTGTTAGACGCAACAGCTCCAAACCTTTCAGATAAATTACCACCTATCCAACCAGCAGGAACTTACATCTCTATGATTAGTTCCTACTTCGTAGAGAAATATGGATTCTCCCCAGACTGCCAGGCCCTTTCATGGACTGGTGATAACCCTGCCAGCCTAGTCGGCATGGGTGCAGCCAGCATCGGGAAAATGGTCATCAGTCTAGGAACTAGCGACACATTATTCTCCGCTATACCTGAACCCGTAACAGATCCGAACGGCTACGGTCACGTATTCGGAAATCCTATCGTCCCAGGCGGCTATATGACCTTACTCTGCTTCTCTAATGGCTCACTCGCTAGAGAACGTCTAAAAAACGATGCTCAGCTCAGCTGGACAGATTTTGAAACAGAAGCGCTCTCAGAAACTCCGATTGGTAACAACGGTAAACTAGCCGCAGCATTTTACGCCCCAGAGACCACACCTAAGCTGGACTCAAACAACGTCCACACCAATGGATGGGACTTCGACACTGCCCCCTCTTCTATAAAAGTAAGAGCACTACTAGAAGGGCAATTTCTCAACATACGTCTCCACTCAAAATGGATGAATATCAGCCCAGAAAACATCCTAATCACCGGTGGAGCATCAGCTAACAGCGGAATAGCACAGACTATCGCCAATGTATTTAATGCACCTACTAAGCGACTTGCAAGTAACGCTAGCTCAGTCTCGGTAGGAGCCGCCATCATAGCAGCTCTCTCAGATGGACATGACTACGAAGAGTTGACTAAGCAGTTTTGCCAGACTGAAGAGCATGCAACCGCCCCTCAAAATGGAGCTGAAGCACACACTGCTCAACTAAGAGAATTCGATGCTTTGATCGACTCCTTAGTAACAGAATAGACATGTTCTGATAGCTTGACTAATTAACCTCAAACATTAGTCTCCATACTGATACGCTTAGCAGTTTTTCACGCTACTGTGTAGATCCACCAACAGTATATTCTATGTTATCATCATCTCTTTCTACAAAATCGTCGCCTCGATTTTTCCTCTCCAGCACATTCTTAGTGTCACTTCTCATCTCGGGAATGGGCAATGCCATGCTGGATGAAAATGCCAATGGCGTCAGTGACATTTGGGAACAGAAGTATAACGCAGCTGATCTAGTTGCCACTGCCGCAGCCAAGCTAGAAGATTTCGATAGCGACGGTCACTCCAACTTTTCTGAAGCAAATGCCGGAACTGACCCCAGAGATAACACGTCCTACCACCGTATCGACTCCATCACAAAAGCGACGAACTCCGTCACTCTCAACTGCCCCACAGAAAAGGGTAAGAAATATGAAACCTTCGGCTCAGCAACCATGGGCACTGGCACATGGACAAGCCAAAGCGCCGCAGCTATCGCAGATCAGACCACGATGAATGCTGTGCTCAACAACCAAAACCCTGACCGATTATTCTACCGTGTCGACGTCAGTGACGCCGATGTAGACGGTGATGGACTGACTAACTGGGAAGAAGAACAGCTTGCTGGATACGATCCTAATTCACCAACATCCTTCCCAAATGACGACGGAGATGGTGACGGAATCATCATCATTGAGCAGATGGGAGATCTAGCAAATGTCACCATCACAGCCAGCTCTACAGACGCCTATGAGAAGGAAGCTTCGACCACTAAATTCACCTTCACCAGAACAAACCTAAGCTTCTACCCACTCACCGTCTTCTTCTCACTGAGTGGAAATTCTGACCAATCAAAAGGCTCAGCATCACCTAGCGACTACAATCTGGTAGACAGTTTAGGAGCTCCTGTGCAAAAATTCTCCATCACAATCCCAGCAAGACAGCTTACTGCAGATCTCGTCATCCAACCTGTCGATGACAATCTAGCAGAAGTCCCAGAGACTCTCACCTGCACCATCTCTAACACTGCAAAAACTGCCTCAGTAAGAATCTGTGACGCAGCGAATACTAACAGCAATCGACGACTCTTCGTAGCCAGACTTTCCCCGATTGCTGGCACTAACTCTACCGGATCAGGAGTAGCCTCCATGCTGCTCAATGGCGACAACGACCTCTCCTACATCACCATGTCATTCTCTGGACTAAAGACCGCCCAGAAATTTGCCCACATCCAATACTCTAACCAAAACAGCCAAATCAACCTCAAAGGCTTCTTCCCAGGGCAGCTCTCCAATGCTGAATACCCACTCAGAGCAGCTCAGTTTCTCTCCAACGATCAAGACATTCTCGATGCTCTCCTCAACGGACTCATCGTCATGAATGTAGAATCCATCGACATCCCAGAAGGAGAAATCCGTGGACCATTCCTAGAATCCACAGGCACAGAAATCTTCGTAGCACCAGCCGCTCCACCTGCGATTGAAAATCTAACAGGTGATGATCTAGACAGTGATATCATGAGATTCCTCACCCAGTCGAGCTTCGGAGCCACACCAGATAGCTTCGCTCAGATGCAAGCCCTTGTCGCCACTCATGGAGGTGATCGCATGGCCGCTTACTCCAGCTACATCGACCAGCAACTAGGTCTCAACAGCGTCCCTCCTGCTGCCTCACCATCACTAGAAATCATGGTCTACGCAGCAGATGCTCAAGAAAACTACCTCGCTAGTATCGTCGGCTCACCAGACTACGACATCACCATTCCAGCCAGAGAGAATAATCTCCGCCAGTGCTGGTGGACGCTCTCATATAACACCGAAGCTCAGCTACGTCATCGTGCAGCCTTTGCTCTCAGCCAGATCCTCGTCATATCCTCGAATGACGCCGTCATCGATCGTCGTCAATACGGCATGGCAAACTACTACGACTTACTCGCTACAGGAGTAGATGGCAGCTATCGTGATCTGTTAGAAAATGTCTCTAAACATCCAGTCATGGGCCAATATCTATCCAGCCTCAGAAATGGTAAAGCCACTGCCGAGGTCTCACCTGATGAAAACTACGCTCGTGAAGTCATGCAGCTATTCTCCATCGGACTTATCAATCTACACGAAGACGGCTCACTCAAGCTAGCCTCCACCGGACTACCTATTCCTACTTATGGACAAGATGATATCAGCGCCATGGCCAGAATCTTTACAGGCTGGGGATTCGCTGTGAAAAACGATCCTACCCACTCATCTACTATCGTTGTGAACAATGATTTCGAGCTAGGTGGTGGAGCATCCTTCAGCTACCAAGACCGCTGGACCACCCCGATGAAGATGTTCCCTAGCTACCACGATACTGATGCTAAAATAATGCCTCTGCTAGGACTCACTACCGAAGCAGGCAAGACTGGAGAGGAAGATCTAGACACAGTCATCGACTATCTAGCCGCCCACCCTAGCACCGCCCCATTTATCATCAGAAGACTCATCCAGAGAATGGTCACATCCAATCCATCCAATGGCTACATCTACCGAGTCACTCAAGTCTGGAACTCATCTGGAGGCAACATCGCACAAGTCATTAAAGCCATCCTTCTCGACTACGAAGCACGCTCACTCACCCCCACTCTAGCCTCCTCATACGGTAAGAAAAAAGAGCCACTCCTCCATTTCATCGGATACACCAGATGCCTCAACACCACATCCAATCTCCCTCTCTCCGATCTAAATGACGCCGTAAACCTATCAAGTCACGCATACTCTGCCACCAAATATGGCCAGTTCGCAGTCGAGTTTACCAAATTCCCAGCTGGCTCCACACGATTCAGAATGTCGACTACTGATTCATCCCTCGCACAGACTCCGCTCAGCCCACTATCTGTGTTCAACTACTACCTCCCAGACTACTCCCCAGCAGGCACCATCAGCACCAATGGACTCAGCGCTCCGGAATTCCAGATCGCTAATGAAATTACCGTCATCACGCACATCAACCAATTCAACAGGCTCTTCAACACCTCTGGAGCCTCCGGACGCCAAGTCCCGAACCAAGGAGAAACAGACCCTGCACATAATCCCTATAACTACGCAACAAATGACGATCACATCGTTCCTGATAGAGACCCTGCTAGCTCACATTTCATCAAGAAATATCTAGCCATCATGGACACTAACAATGATGGAAAAGTCAACGACCTCGACACCACATTCGACCAGCCAGAACACATCTACGCAGCCTGCGCAGCACTCGTCGATGAACTAGACCTCTACCTCACAGCTGGCCAGCTCAAGAAACGATTCGCAGCAGGCTACAGCTACCAGACGATCCGCGAAGACAACCCTCGTGACCTCATCATCGATGCAGTCAGACAGACTTACGATTACTACGATGACGACGGCGTATCAAACCCAGCGGATGCAAATTTCGCCAGAGACGAAGGCCGCCAACTCACCGTCCTACAGCAGCGTCTACGCTACGCATCCTATCTTATTGCCATCTCACCATACGGCACCATCCAGCGCTAAATTCATACCACTTTCCTAACATGAAGAAACATCAAAAAGAGCACATCAGTAGCCGCAGAGACTTCCTCCGTCAGTCAGCTTGTGCCTCACTCGGAGTCACAGGACTCGTCAATGCCCTCGCACAGATGAAGCTAATGACAGCAGCCATGGCACAGAGTGGTGGTCATGCCGGATCACCTTACAAGGCGACTGTCTGCCTCTTCATGCAGGGAGGAAATGACTCTAACAACATGGTCATCCCTATGGGCGATCCGGCCTCCGATGAGATGCGCTCAGACTACGAAACAGCACGTGGAACCCTAGCGATCGACCGCACTGCTTTACATACTTTAAATCTACCTAACAGCAATGCATTCCAGAAGCACTACAGCGGCATCGCCTCCCCATCACTCGGCTTCCACTCTAGCGCCGAGAAGCTCGCTGACCTCTTCAATGACGGCGACCTATCCATCATCGCCAACGTAGGAACTCTAGCTTATCCACTCCCGCAGAGATCTGATTACACCAACAATCTCATCCCACGACCAAACCAACTTTTCTCCCACTCAGACCAGACCACACAGTGGCAATCATCCATTGCTGACCAAGGCTTCAAAACTGGCTGGGGTGGCAGAGTAGCAGACCTCATTAATGCCTCATATAATCCATCGACAAATGTCTCCATGAACATTTCCCTCGCTGGCATCAACTCCTACCAAGTAGGCACCGCAGGCGGAGTATCCCAATACATCGTCAACCCTCAAGGAGCGATCTCACTCGACGGCTACAACTCTGGTAGCACAGCCAACGGCGACTACCTCCCCTACGGAAATGCCTTTAACAACGGAGTCGATGACGCAGCTGGCTACAAGGACAGCAACCAAGGCGCACGACTCAAAGCATTTGAGAAAATCATGAACCTGTCTCATGACCATCTGTTAGAAAATGAATATTCTAAAGTGCTCAAATCCGCCAGAGTCAACGAAGGTTACATCGGCGCAGCCACTGCCACCGCAGGAGCACTCGTCATGGATGATCCCAATAACTCTGGAACAGACATCTCCATTTTCGATCACCACTTCAGAGACGCAGACTCTAAGCTCGGTGATCAGCTTAAAATGATCGCCAAACTCATCGCTGGTAGAACAACACTCAACAACAACCGACAAATATTCTTCTGCGAAATCCGTGGCTTCGACACTCACCAGAACATGCTCACAGACCACGGCAACCTCATGAGCGAACTTGCCAATGCCATGGAAGCCTTCAGAAGCTGTCTCAAAGATCCCCAGATGGCAGTATTTGATCAAGTCACCACCTTCACCGCATCAGACTTCAACCGCACACTCACTCCGAACGGAATGACCGCAGGCGCAGGCTCAGACCACGCTTGGGGCGGACATGCCCTAGTCATGGGTGGAGCAGTAAACGGAGGCGACGTCTACGGACACTTCCCATCACTCAAGATCGGCGACACCACAGGATCTATCGATGCCCATAGCACCCGTGGACGCCTCATCCCCGGCACCTCAGTAGATCAGTATTCCTACGTCCTAGCAGACTGGATGGGAGTAGACTCCAACTCCAAAGAAGTCATATTCCCTAACATCAACCGCTTCGACAACCCACTCACCACCACCTCCGCAAACCTAGGATTTCTGTAAGACAAGCTATAAAAATGAATGCTTCAGCGTTGAGTAATACGCAATTCAGTTAGATTATTTTCTTCGCATTCCATAACGAGGGCTACGCTTATGGTGTCGTAGTATTGTAATCCTTGGTTCAGCTAGTTTAATCTCGAATATGAAATGGTAAGGGAATGTTTTAAAGTTCGCACGGCGATGCTGTGCGTCAATAAAATGATACCGTTCAGGATTGAGACTGATGCGTTTAATCATTCGCTCAGCTTCAGCAAAAACTTATCCGCTAATTTCTCACCACCCTCAATAGTATAATGTTCGAGAATCTGGAGTAGATCTCGCTGAACAAGTGGGTGCAGCGATAAGTTTGCCATCTTAGCGCCCCAATGACGTTTTGATGTCCTGCCAACTAACAGCAATCTCAGGATTCTCACCGAGCTCCTTTGAACGTCTCTGAGCCTCAGCTAGGCCTTCGTCCTCTTCAGACAAACTCGCTGGTAGCGTATCAAGGATATCACAAGCCAATGCGGCCCTTTGGTCTTCTGGGAGATCAAGAACTTGGGTGTAAATATCTGAAGCTTTACTCATATTTACAGTATAGAGCCAGATTGTAGTGCGTCCAGTATTCTTTCTTAACTAGCCCCTAATCCAAGTTTTCACAATAAAACGCATCCTTGACAACGTGATCAAATGAACATACAAATTTCTCTACCACCGTTTAGAAAGTTTTTTATGCTCACCGCTTTATTCATTGATTTCGACTCCTACTTCGCCTCTGTAGAACAGCACCTTCAGCCCCACCTCCGTGGCCAGCCAGTCGGTGTCGCTCCAGTCATGGCGGAGTCCTCCTGCTGTATTGCCGCTAGCTATGAGGCTAAGGCATTCGGCGTCAAGACTGGCACCAGAGTCTCAGAAGCTCGCACTATCTGCCCCGGCATTCACATCGTCCCCGCTAGGCCAGAACTGTATATCAGGACTCACCATGCCGCCATCGCCGCAGTAGAGACCTGCATCCATGTTGAGGACGTTCTCTCCATCGATGAAATGTGGGCCTGGCTCCCATACAACTGGCGCAGTGAGGCCAAAATCACCGAAATCGCCGAGAACATCCGCCAAGCCATGCTCACCGCCTTCAGCCCAGCACTCACCTGCTCCATCGGCGTAGCACCGAACCGCTGGTTAGCTAAAATGGCCTCTAAAATGCGTAAACCCGATGGATTCTTCACCATCCATCAACACCAGCTGCCACACGCACTGCATGAGCTGGACCTCTCAGACATCCACGGCGTAGGCTCCAGCATGAAGCTCCGCCTCCACGCTCACGGCATCCACACCGTAGAACAGCTCTGCGCCGCATCCCGTCACCAGCTACACTCCATCTGGGGCAGTATAGAGGGAGATCGCCTCTTCCTCCATCTCCGTGGTCACACCGTCCCAGACACCCCTACGGAAAAGAAAACCATCGGCCACTCACACATCCTCCCACCAGATAAACGCCGCCCAGACAAAGCCGAATCCGTCCTCCATAAGCTCGCCCAGAAAGCCGGCACCAGACTCCGCTCCTACGACATGCTAGCAAGCGCCCTCACCGTCCACATCCGCTACTATGGTGGGCAAAATTGGGACCAAGAAGCCCGCTTCGACCCATCATCCGATGCTCTCCACCTAGCCAAGATCACCGCCACCATCTGGCGCAGCCGCCCATTCCCTAACGAACCCATCCGCAAACTAGGCATCACCCTCCATCACCTTACAGAGAAAACTAACTACACTCCATCCCTCTTCAACCCACACTGCCCAAACCGAGAAAAGCTCAACATCGCTATCGATTCCCTACAACAGAAATTCGGCAAAAATGCCATGCACCTAGGCTCAGATCATGCATCCCTAGACAACGACAACATGCGCATCGCCTTCACCCACATCCCAGATCTCGATACCGAAAATTATTGAGACTATTTAAGTAGCCTGATGGTCTTAAAAATATGGGAAGCAGGAAGCACGGAGCGGGAAGCTCTGACACTCAGTCAAACGCTTGCCGCTCCCCGCTTCATACTCCCCGCTCCCCAGAATAACCATCCAGACCGCAATATTCTCAACATTAGCCTTGAATTTTCACTCAGAGCATGTTTCCTCACCTCACTAACTTGCTACATTTCAACTCTGTCGTGTAGCTCACTTAACTAAAATTAACACACTAATGACTCAGGACGACTCGAACATCATACCGTTCGAGCAACCTAACTCATCTAGTAGATTTCCCACTTCACCTATGAAAAGCGCTCTAGTCGATCAAGCAGCAGAGATCATCACTGATCCACAAGTCCTCATCAACATCGTATCACAGCGTGTTCGCCAGCTTAACTCTGGTCGTTCACCACTCATTGATACTCTTCCATCTATGGGAGCTGCTGACATTGCTCTCACTGAGATCATTGAAGGCAAAATCAAGCTCTCTGACGATCAACCAGGAGAAGACGATTAATTTTAGCATGGAGAACTCACCCTTCTCCACATTTGCTAATTTAACACCACCGAGATCATGAGCGCAGAAATTTCTAAAAACAGAAAAGCTCGCCATGATTTCCATATCATAGACACCTACGAGTGCGGGCTTGAGCTCAAAGGCACCGAAGTGAAATCTATTCGTGCTGGAAAAGTCAATATTTCCGACGCATTCGCACGTGTAGATAAAGGCCAAGTCTTCCTTCACGGCTGCGATATCCAGCCATGGGAAACTGCCGGCCCATGGTTCCAGCACATGTCCAGACGCCCACGTAGGCTTCTGCTGCACAGATCTGAGATCCTTAAGATCGACCAAGTCACCTCACAAAAAGGCTGCACACTCGTCTGCCTTCGCATGTATTGGGTAAACAATCGTGTCAAAGTAGAGATCAGCGTAGCCAAAGGCAAAACACACGGCGACCAACGTCAAGACCTTAAGAATAAGGTCGAAATGCGTGAAGCCCTGAGAGAAGTCTCACGCTTCAATCGCCAATAATTGCTGTAGTTTTAAACGGCTAGAAAACTATTTTGCATTTTCTTTCGTAGCAATGTTGACGCTAGCCTGCGAATATGTAATTTCCTCAGCACACATCTAACAGGAGACCAACCATGATCGATTTCAGCGACACTATTTTAGAACTAATTGAGGACATAGAAGCACAGCCAGCAGAGACAACACTCAGCGAAACTGACCAAAACATCGTAAACGTAGTAGAAACTGCACACATTCTCGATGAAGAAGGTCTTCACGGCTTCTGGATGAGCCCAGTCAGCCATGAGTCCATGATGAAGTCCTTCGACACCGTCGGAGCGCAAGAGCTACTCGACATGTTCCAGTCTAGCCAATGGTGCCAAGAGAAGTCTCCTGAGCAAGAGCTCACCGAGACTGAACTCTCTCACCTAGAAGAGATCGAAGAAGAACTCTCACTCATGCTAGACGATCTCCCAGGAATCCTAGACGAATACCTAGAAGACGAGATTGGATAATCTCTCTATAATGATGACTTATCGAGCCTCGACCTCAACGGTGATACACTCCATATAGACATCAAATTCATTCTTGATTACCCAATACTTGATGAATTCGCTAAGCTCCATTTCTTTTGGAGCTGAACCTTCATTGAGCAGAGGATCGCGAAAGTAGACGTAGCGGTCCTTCCCTCGCACATCATACCCGATCACTGTCACCAAATGACCAGTGCTCATAGCTCCATGCCGCACTGAAGGGATCAGAGGATGACCTTTATCAATGTGTTTCTTAATCACATTAAAGCCGTGCTCCTCTACCATCTCACATAGATCTTTAAATCGGATATACTCAACAGGTATCGAAAAATCTAGCAGATCAGAAGCTAACTGATCTTCTACCAGCGCATTGACCCCTATCTCTGTCAGAGCCCTAGCTAAATCCGAAGGCCTTGTGCCCTTATGATTCACCGAGCTTTCAGACGATAAACGAGCGATCTCACGCTGCCCCTTATCCACCCCTAGATAGCGAGCCATCATCTCCGCCGAAGCCGGACCACAATAGGCTTTAAACTGCTTCACATGTGGCACCCCATTCAGAACCACCCCATTGATCGGCAGATAAGGATAATCTGGAAAATCCAAAAACTTGTCATTACGCTTATCCGCTATCTTAACCCTGACTCGTTTTAAATAATCCTCTCTTAGGTAATCAGCCTCCTTAGTTAATCGCTGCCGAAACTCAGCCTGAAGCACCACTCTATCATCCACAAGAAACACATCTATCGTCTCTAAAAACAGCAATACAGCCTTCTCTAACCTTTTACCATAAGCAGCATCACTGAGACCAGATCGCATTATCTTAGCCTTAGTAAGATGAGATCTAAAATTCAACTTAGACTTCAAATAACTCAGCTCTAATTTCTCAGTAGACTCCTCACTACCCGAATCCACTACTCGCTTTACCTCACTCACCCACTTGCGAATAAACACACGATCCTCTCCACTCAGCATCTCAATTTCATATTGAAACTCCCGACCATCTGTCCTCCTCCTAAGCATCACATCCCCAGAAGAAACACCCAAAACCTCAGCCACCACTTTCACCCCCGACTGAGCAGTAAAACTCCTCACTTGCGCAACCAAAGGAAGACACAGCGCCAAAATCATCGCAACAACCCCACTCAGTAAACCAACTCGCCTAAATTCTAAACACACACTCATCAGTAACTACTAAGAACATAGTCAGAGAAGGTTACATTGGCATCATTTTCCCCACTCCGCCGTGCCTTCAGCACGGTTTTTACGTTGTTCGTTATTCCCATGGCTGAAGCCATGGGCTTTGCACCCCTTGACCAAACCTCCTGCCTACTCCCTTCAGGAGAACTAGATCTCCTGAAGGGAGTAAATGTGCAAAGCCTAGGACTTCAGTCCTAGGTCACCTCCACCACGAAATCACTGTGCTGAAGGCACAGCGGACACCTCGGATAGAAGTTTTACGTTGTCTGAACTCAGCTCGATCTCTAACATCTCACGATGGGCCAATCATTACACCAAGTCTATGGGCATTTAGTATTTTCCACAAAAGACCGTAAAAACCTCATCACGGCAGAAATCGAAACTGAGCTCTACCGATACATCTCTGGCATAATCAAAAGCCTAAACAGCCAAGTCATCGTAATCAACGGAATGCCTGACCATATCCACATTATCACTAGAGCCTCCAAATCAGTAACAGATATAAAATTCATGCAGGAAGTAAAAGGCAGTTCATCGAAGTGGATGAGCGCTAAGGTCGCAGATTTTAAATGGCAGACCGGTTACGGTTGGTTCAGCGTCAGCCCCAAAGACCTCGACTCAGCAGTAACCTACGTAAAAAATCAGAAAGAACACCATAAGACAAAGAGCTTCCAAGATGAGTTAAGAACCATCCTAACAGCCTATAAGATCCCTTTTGATGAAAAGTATTTATGGGATTAATTTGAGTAACAATACACTCCCAATCAATCCACCCTCTCCGCCGTGCCTTCAGCACGGAATAATATAGACCAATCATACCCACGGCTAAAGCCATGGGCTGTGCACCCGTTCTCCCTCCAGGAGAGCCAAACCTCCTCCGTTCACCCTTCAGGAGAACCAGATCTCCTGTAAGGAGACAATGTGCAAAGCCTAGGACTTCAGTCCTAGGTCACCTCCACCACAAAACCACTGTGCTGAAGGCACAGCGCCAAAATCATCGCAACAATCCCACTCAGAAATTCAACTCGCCCTCATCACTAACTACTAAGAACATAGCTAGAGAAGCTTACATTGCTCTGCCTCTATCAAGAAAAGAGGATAGATTGAGTAAAGTCCTCAATATGTTGAGACGGCACTATGTTCTTAGGCCCTATCACTGAAAGCATTCGTTCTGGTGCAGGCTGTAAGCTGAGATGCTGTAACTGCTTCTTCCGAGGAAATGCGCTAAGTGCTCGCTTAGGAATGAAAGCCACTCCCATATTCAAGGCAGTCAACTGACACATAAGATCAAAATTTTCTAACTCCATGTTTGGCGTTACTTGAACTCCTTTTTTAGCAAACCATTCATCGATCACCACTCTAGAGACTGATCTCTCTGGTGGGAGTATCCACGTTTGCCTCTCTGCCCATTTTTTGAAATGCTTAGGAGATAGTGACGGAGCTGAAACATCTGCAGACACGATCAGACAAAACCTATCAGACATCTGATGATGAACTTGCGCTTTAGATTCAAGCCCAGCCTGATGATTTACTATCCCAAGATCTAGCTTATTAGTCGCTACCTGATGGATGATTTCATCAGCTGTAGGCTGCGAAATAATAACCTTCACCTCTGGATGAAGATTTGACTGCGAATGAAATATCCCAGGTAGGTGAGCCAGTGATAGAGAGGAAGAAATCCCTATATTGATCTGCTTCTGTGATCCTAAGAAATTTTCTGATATGCGCTGGATAGCAGAGTCTAGGATATTAGGTATAGCCGCAGTGTCTTCTAACAACTGCCTCCCAGCAGGCGAAATACTGAGCTTACGTGTAGACCGATAGAACAACTGAATCCCTAGCTCCAACTCGATAGCTTGAAGCTTTCTTGATAATGCACTCTGAGTCAAATTAACCGCATCAGCAGCCAGAGTGATACTTTTGAAATGATTAATTAAATGCAAGAGATGCAGATCTTTAAGATCTAATTGGGGAGTTGGCCGATCATCATTCATTCTTAATACGAATGAATAAACCCTATACATGAATTTGTCAATATAGACATCCCCAGCAACAATCTATCCATGGCAGATAAAACAGACATCAACCCACTAAACGTAGCAGGTAAATTCTACAATGACCTAAGCTGCATCGACTGCGATCTATGCAGAGAAATAGCTCCAACCATTTTCACCCGTGATGATGATGAGGGCCTAAGCTACGTCCACAAACAACCACAAAGCAAAGAAGAAATCGCTCTAGCAATAGAAGCCCTAGAAAGCTGCCCCACAGAAACAATCGGCTGTGATGGCTAGGATAAACTAGCCTTCGCTATGCATGCTGCAAACGCACCTAGAAACACCTTCATGCTTGTAGCATCAGATAGATCATTGAATCGGCCTCTACTCTTCTGAGTAGAGGTAATGACGCATGCTGAATCGAATAATTGTTCTCTCATCATGCGCTCACACATGATTTCTAGCCTAGTAGCATAGGAAGAACTCTGGAATACTTCATCCGCTGCGAAATGCGGAGATCTAGCTTCACGCACTTTATGCGATTGCTCTTCATCCTCTAGCACCATGAGATAAGCAGTGAATGGCGGAGCACCAGCACCGAACGCCTTCTCACGTGCAGCGACTTGGAAATCTATCCCTAAGCCCAGAGCTTCTTCCACTCTGTTATTCAAGTTTTTCCCCACAGATGGAGCACACAATGATTTCAACTCAATCGCGGCAATCAGCTTTCCCTGATAAGTAATGAGTAGATCCCAATCTTTAGTCGCTCTGAAATAGCCTGGCAAAGTCGTAGAGCTACTATGAATTTCTGCGTCTTTCAGACCATTTTTCTTCACTAGCTCTATGAGTAAATCCGCAAATCCATCTAGGTTCTTGCCTCCAGTGACTGCGCTTCTATTACCCTCATCAGCTTTACCTGATTCGAGTTGTTTGCTGGTAGCCCCTTTACGACTTTTCCAAAACTGTCTCACAGCTTTTTCCACGTTCTTTGGGTAGTCTCCTATCTCTATGCTCATGTTCTTTAAATAGTAATGGCTAAGCTAAGGTTGCCCAGTCCTTATCGGATAATTGGTAGATACTCTTGGTAATTCTATCACAGGCGTCTTGATCTTTTGACTCTGCCGCTAATCGCAGACCTTCACGATCTTCGATAGAGATTGCATCCCAACTAGGCAGCCTGATTCTCCTTAGATACTGCGCCTGGAACCTCAAACAATCGCCTCGCATCTTGAGTGAATAGGTAGCCACAAATGCGTGAGCCACTTTACTCAGCAAGACAGCTTGGAGCGCCCTAATATCCCATTCTGTAGAGGTGATAAAATATAGATTATGATGAGGATAATAGTCTCCTTTATCGTAAACGACATTAGCAGAGCCTTTGATATCTGGGATGAGGAGCTTAGGTTGTTTCAAGAGTGATGGATAAATCCGATCAATAGTCCGATACCATTTTTGCGGATTCTTCTTCGCCACATTCCTCGCTCTAATACGCTCTTCATGCTCACTCAGATAGCTTGCAAACTTAGGATACTTGTCTAGCTCTAGTAACGCTCCATCATCTTGAAATGGATTCAGAACGTAGCGACCTTGCCACGATATTTCACCGTCTTTTAGATCTTTAGTAGTAACCAAAGGCAGCTTGGCTTCGGGCTCTACTGGCAGTTGGTCATCTGTGCCGATGTAGACTTTATCCACACCTGTCGCCACACCTATTCCTACTTTACAGCCTTGAGCTTCTAGTAAACCAAACTTCTGCTCAATCTTACGAATGACATTCAGCCGCTTAAAGTTGTCTAGTAACCAAGGCTCTGAAGACTGAACTACATCTACCGCCTCATGAACATCTTGATGCGTTTTCTTACCCAATAAAGCCGGGACTAGCTTCGTTAAATGCGATTTCTCAATCTTCGGTCTGTAGCATGATCGTGTGACATTCTCAGCGTGAGCAGTAGTTTTAGATATGATTGTCACTGCTGGATAAGCGATCACCTCAGAGTCAAATGCTGGGCAACCAGTCATATCTACGTGACATTCTAGATGATGCCCATTGGAAACTAATTCACGTAATGGACCACCATAGCGATTCTTCATCCAGCGATCAGAACAGATAAACCCTAGCTTCCCTCCTTCACTGAGTAGAGACAAGCTCCTCTCAATAAAAGGAACATAGATGTCAGCACGGTCATACATCGTTGAATAAGTCTTCCGATACAGCTCTAGCAATTCTTTCGGCAATGCCTCCTGCCTAATATAAGGCGGATTACCCACAACGTGAGTGAAACCATGCGCAATAGGACTCAACAAGAAATCAGCCTGAACTATCCATTGATCTAACAGAGACTCAATCGTCTTAGCAGAAGCTCCATGACTCTTCAAAATCTCAGCCACTCTCTGACGCGTTTCCACAATAGCCAAATCACCAATATCCACCGCCCTGATACATGAGCCCAATTGCTCGATACCAACAGAGCGCTTCTTAGCTGAGTTCAGCAATCGCTCCACAATCACTTGCAAAAAGTCACCAGAACCACAAGACGGCTCCAGAATACGACTACCCACAAGATCCTCCCCCTCACAATAACCCACAAGATCCAAAATAAACTCAACCACCTCACTCCGAGTATAAACCGCCCCCCGAGCATCACGATCCATATGCCCAAGCAAGCTAACCGCATCGACCGAAGCCGATTGATCAATCAGTGATGTCATGGTTAACTGCATATGTTCATTAGATCACACTTTTAACAGGGAGTCAATAAGTTGCCCTCTCAACCGAATCTGGATTAAAAACTCCACAAATTACTATTAAATGGCATCGTCTTAGATTAGCTCTTGATCTCTCTTATCTTCTCTAGATTCATCACTAGCGCTTTGTTCAGGCTTTATATCTTCTTTCTTCTTTAAACTAGCTACAACTCTCAATCCCGCTAAATACTCTTTTTCATAAAACGAAAGCTGATTGTTAGCCACGTTAGGAAGTCCTGACTCTCTATCTCCAAAAGAAACAGCTTTCCCATTAACTCGATTTTTTCTTTTTTTCTCTCTAAAACCTTGAGACATAGAGAAAAACTCCAAGAACCGTCTAGGTCCTACTCCTACAAAAGGTCGGAAATAGACTTTATTTTTACGTGAATTAAACTCATTTGTAGCTGAATCGTCATAGAACTCTAGAGTCTTACTTTTAGGATATGGCTCCATAAAAACGACTTCTCTTATACCAGAAGCAATAATATGCTTGGCACAGTTATGGCATGGGAACGTTGTGCAATATATATTTGCTTTATTCGTTTTCAAACCCAGACGAGAGCAGTCCGAAAGAGCCGCCATCTCCGCATGCACAGGCCTTCCATATTCAGTCAAATCAGCTAGCTGACTATTTTCCAAGACCTTCTTAACTTTATTACGTTCGTCACCTTTATCAAACTCTTTCAGTATCTTTGACATAATCCTCAAACGTTCCTTCACGTTTGAGTCGTAGCCTCTCATACGATCTCTTCCTTTTTTATGATCTTTAAACTTATAAGATTCCTCACACCTCTCAGGCCAATATAAGCCACCTCCGAATTTTGGAACATCATTAGCTCCTGTAGCTATTATACTATCTTTAGATGTAATGACAGCACCCACCTGTCTTGACAAATCCGCAGAGCGCAAAGAAGCAGAAAAAGCCATAAACATAGAGAACTCATCAAAGGTAGGGGTAATGTGAGGATGTCCGAATATAAGATTTAACATCCGTTTCAAATCATTAGAGGCTCTGTCAATTGAGGAGCCATCATTATAACTTATATAAAAATCACTTAACGAAAATGTATCCCTAGCTCTCTGACCAAATTTCTCTGATTCATATTGGTCTCTCTTAATCAGCTGTTTAGCCTCCTCTGCCTGAACGCCTTCTCCCTTTAACCTAGATTTACGATTTTTTTCTTCTGAATAGACCCCTACAAGAACAAAGCGGGAACCGTAGACCTCTCGCATAACCCTTATTTCATCAGGATGCTTAAAAGAGCGTATAAGATATGCATTCCTAACATTCTCTTCGTTTTCTTCGTTTTCTCGCCCCTTATGTATAGTCGAACAAACGACCTTGGCAATAATACCACCGTCTCCTGTCTTCTCTCTCAGATCATTACCAACATCCATTAGTTTCCATATGCGGTCGAAAGTGCTTAATTCTCTAATAGTATCTTTGACTGCTGGCTCAAGGACATCCATTGAAATCCTCAACTGCTTTACATTATATTGAAAATCATTTTTCAGAATTGATTCAACTACGTTAGCAGCTTCCTTCAAGCATGAACCAACGGCACCAGTAAAACCAATTATAAGCTGGGAATCCCTACGCTCGTTCTTCCTTTTAATTCTAGCTATCCGCTCATCGCTAAATATCTTAGATTTTCCACTTCCTAGTTCTTTTAAATAATCGAAATTCACAATGTATATGGGCAATAATAAATAGAGATAACCCTTAATTTCTCTACTGGTTAACGAGAGTAGAGAAATTAAATAGAATAATCTTTGCTTTGGTTTAGCTCAATGAGCTTAGAGTAATTATAATTTTAGTGATAGAACCTATCACTTTATTCGCAGCTTTCTCAGCCGATTTCCATTGGGTTGGCGCTGGCTGGTCGTTCCATTGGTGCTGCGGGAGCTGGTGTTGACACTGGTATCGGAGCTAGGGGTGGTGCTACTGATGCTGATGTCGCTGAGGTAGCGTTCGCTACTGCACGCTCTTGCTTGCCACTGCCTACGGTTGATTTCTCGATGCTGTTCGCACCCATTGACCTTAGGTAGTAAGTCGTCTTAAGACCTGTGTGCCATGCTCGGCGATACATGTGGGAGAGTATCTTGAGGTCTGGTTTGGCGATGAAGAGGTTGACGCTCTGTGATTGGTCAATCCACTTCTGACGACGTGCTGCGGCATCGATCACGAACTCGAATGGAACTCCGAATACTGTGCGGTGCTTCTCTTTAAGTGCGTCCGGGATGTCTGCAATCTCGTCTAGCTCACCATCAAAGTATTTGAGGTTGTCGAGCATCTCTCTGTTCCAGAGGCCTTCCTTCTTGAGGTCGTTGACCAACTGACGGTTGAGGATAGTGAAGTTGCCTCCTAGGTTACTCTTCACGAAGAGATTCTTGTAGTTAGGCTCGATACATGGGGTGGTTCCCATGATGTTAGAAATCGTTGCTGTCGGAGCAATGGCGAGAACGTTAGAGTTTCTCATTCCGTGCTTGGCGATCTTTTCACGAACGTATGTCCAGTCCATCTTCGCTCCACGAGGAACGTCGATTTTCACACCACGCTCATCTTCTAACAGATCAACAGTGTCTTGTGGGAGAATACCTCTGTCCCACTTAGATCCCTTGTAACTAGAGTAGGTGCCACGCTCTTTTGCGATGTCGCTAGATGCGCCATATGCGTAGTAAGCGATCGCTTCCATGAACTCGTCGTTGAACTCAACTGCTGCGTCAGACGCAAATGCCATGTTCTTCTTGTAGAGTGCATTTTGCAGCCCCATGACTCCCATACCGATTGGGCGGTGACGGCTGTTCGCTGTCTTGGCTGACTCAGTCGGGTAGAAATTGATATCGATGACGTTATCGAGCGCTCTGATTCCCACTGTGATCGTCTCCTTGAGCATATCATGATCGATAGACCCATCTTCACGGACGTGGTTATCGAGAACGACTGATCCGAGGTTACAAACCGCTGTTTCTTCATCAGAAGTGTTCAGCGTGATCTCTGTGCAGAGGTTTGATGAGTGGATAACTCCAGCGTGATCCTGAGGTGAACGTAGGTTACATGGGTCCTTAAATGTGATCCATGGGTGACCTGTTTCGAAGATCATTTTGAGCATCTTCTTCCACATGTCGATCGCTGGTAGCTCGCGGCTCCAGATCTTGCCTTCCTTCGCCATTGCTTCATACTCAGTGTAGCGCTGCTCGAAGGCAGAACCGTAGAGATCGTGAAGGTCAGGAGTTTCATTAGTGCGGAAAAGTGTCCATGGTAGACGGCCTTCCATGCGCTTCATGAAGAGGTCAGGAACCCAGTTAGCTGTGTTCATATCATGGCATCGGCGGCGCTCGTCACCAGTGTTTTTACGAAGCTCTAGGAAGTCTTCCATATCGTTGTGCCAAGTCTCAAGATACGCACAACCTGATCCACGGCGCTTACCGCCTTGGTTCACTGCTACTAGCTGGTCATTGTGAAGCTTGAGGAATGGGATAACGCCCTGTGACTCACCATTAGTTCCCTGGATGTATCCACCAGTTCCACGAACTGCTGTCCATGAACCACCAAGTCCGCCTGCCCACTTAGAGAGGTAAGCATTGTCTGCGATACCACGCTGCATGATGGATTCGATGCTGTCGTCCACCTTGTAGAGATAGCATGATGAGAGCTGGCTGTGGAGGGTTCCAGAGTTAAAGAGTGTAGGAGTGGATGAACAGAATCTGCGGCTCTTGTAGAGGTTATAGAGTCTTGCGCACCAGTCTTGCTTGTCTGGTCCGTCTTCCTTGAAGAGGCCCATTGAAACACGCATCCAGAAGAACTGAGGAACTTCTAGGCGACGCTGTGTGTCACCTGTCTTATCGACGATGAGGTAGCGGTCATAAAGTGTGGATATTCCGAGGAAATCAAAGTCAAGGTCAGCAGTAGGGTCGAGAAGTGCTGCGATTTTATCGAGGTTGTAACGACCATCGATAAGCTCTGGTGAGAGACGCTTGATTTTCACACCGTGCTTAAGATATTTCTTAAATGCTGTAGTGTGAGCCTTCTTGAGACCTTCAATTCCGTCATTAAGGATATTCCATTCTAGCACTTCCTCATAGATGTAGGAGAGAAGGATACGACCTGCGAATAGTGAGAAATCTGCATCTTGCTCGATGAGTGATTTCGCATTCAGAGTGATTGTCTGCTGGAGTCCAGCCTTAGTGATCTCAGATCCGATAGAACGGCGAAGTTCACGCTCGATTTCAGCTTCTGAGAGACAGAGGTCTAGTCCGATAGAGGCAAACTGGATACGCTTCTTAAGCTCAAGTCCATCCCAGAACTCAGAACCACCATCCGGAGTAGTCACTACGACCATGGAATCCTGTTGAGGATCTTCAGCTGGAACATCTTCCTGAGTCACACGGTGCTCAGACTGCTGACGACGGTAGAGAATGTAATGCTCAGCTGTCTTGAAGTGACCAGCACGCATGAGCTCTTCCTGAACCATGTCCTGAACATCTTCGATATGGATAAAGGCTTTCTCTTCATTGCGAACACGCTCAGTCACCGCATGAGCGATATTCTTAGCGGAGTCACCGTCACGCTTCATAGTGAGAAATGCCTGGCGCACTGCGTTCTCGATTTTAGTCTCGGACCATGGAACTACATTGCCGTTTCTACGAATCAGACGCACTGTGAATGGCTCGCTTGAAACGGTAGTTACTTCGATAGATCCTTTATCCTCTAGCGCACGGTTGAACACGAGTGATTTAGCAACATCGTGTGCATCGTTTTCGATCAAGGCCTTCTCAATAAGTAGGTAGAGATCTGACTGAGTCAGCTTAAGCTTACCACTCTCACCGATTTGCTCGACGAGTGATTCAGCTACATTATGCGCTACTCCAGAGACGAAGTGGCGGTTCTCATCGTTGAAAATAGTGTCTTCCTTAGCCTGTCTAGCCAGAAGGAGATCTGTAAGAGCTCCACCTACTGTGTCAGCGATGTCTGCAAGTGAGAGCTCAGTCTCTACTTTGCCATTCTGGACGAGGATTTCAGAGAAATTCGCCTTTGATGATCCTAGCTGCTCTCTCCAAGCAAAATCAGGTTTTTCTGAACGCGGACGAGTGACAACGTTTTTAAGAGCTTGGTCTTCTTCTATGGATAGGTTTCGATACATGGTGGATTTGAGGTATAAGGTTAAAGGATAAAGGTAAAAGTTTGGGTGCTATGAAACTGATTTTTGTAGGGAATTAATGAGGCCTTGTAGCATTGCTGAGATTTCTTTGGTTTCTGCTATAAGGGTTTTGGCGTTAGGGAGTGGTTCTTGTTTGGTTTCGATTCTGATTTTCTGGCAAATATAAATTTGAGTTCTTAGCTCTCCGCATGATGACTTAGCGTAAACTAAGAAACGGATGTAATCTGCAATGGATGCCCTTTCAGAACCCTCTGCTATATTAGAAGCTATCGATACGGCTGAACGTTGCATCTGATCCTTGAGACCAAAGTCTTTCGAGGAGTGTAGCGATTGGTAGATATCTACTGCTATCTGACAACTCCTTTTCCATACTTCTAAATCTTCAAAATTCTTAACGCTCATAGTTGGCTGTTTACTTTAACCTTTAATCTTTGACCTTTCCCCTTCTTTATTAAAGATCATCATCATCAACATCTGCAAGAGATGAAGACTTCTGATATTCAGTAACTGTTCCTTCGAAGAAGTTTTGCTCTTTCTTGATGTCCATCATCTCTGCGAGCCATGGAAGTGGGTTTTGGATCTCCTCTTCATTCAGTGGCGCTAGTCCACATGATACTAGACGGCGATCAGCGATGTAATCGATGTAGAGCTCAAATTCCTCGGCGTTGAGGCCAACAGAAGCTACTGGTAAGCAGTCTCGGATGAACTTCTTCTCTAGGCGGATGCCTTCAGACATTGTCGCACGGAGATCTTCACGGAATTCCTCAGTCCAGATCGCTGGATTTTCCTCTACGAGATCCATAAGTAGGTTACGGAAGACTTCGATGTGGTTTGACTCATCACGAAGCGTGTAAGAGAACATTTGACCAATTCCTGGGAACTTGTTCTGGCGGTAAAGGCTGAGAATCATACCGAATAATCCGTAGAACTGTGTGCCTTCCATGACCTGACCGAAGAGGAAGATATTCTTCGCAAGATCCTGTTGGTTTGAAAGTTGTGTAAGATCCATATCACGGCGCATCGCACGAGAGTTAGAAACTACGAATTCATTCTTCTCAGTAATAGTAGGGATATCCTCGAACATCGCCTCACATTCGTGTGGGTTGAGTCCTAGTGATGAAATCATATACACCAGTGAGTCTGCATGGATGTTTTCCTCATGAGCGTGTCTGCCGAGAACTAGCTTAAGCTCAGGAGCTGTGACTACCTCACGCACAACGTGCTGCACATTATCACCAACGATACCTTCAGCTGCTGAGAAGTATCCGATGCCCATCTTGATGATCCAGCGTTCTACGTCTGATACCTCGTCACCTCTCCACTGCTCCACATCACGCTGCATTGGAACGTCTTCTGGCTCCCAGTGGTTCGCCTTCATGGTCTTATACAGATCGTAAGCCCAGTTATATTTGATTGGAAGAATGTTGAAGAACATGGAATCAGTTCCATTAATTACTTTCTTATTAGCAAATGCTGCTTCTGCTTTATCAGCATCGAGTTCGAAAGTGCGATCTCCTAGTTTTACGGTGGTGGTGGCCATGGTTATATAGTCTATTTTAAAGTGGGTGATGAATGTAAGATATTGCCCTTAAAGGGGGACGGCATGGTCTTGGGCAACGTTGAAAACTATGGCGAAATTAATTGCTAAGGTCAACCTAGAATAACTCTCATATAGTATGCACAAATTATTCACAATACAACATGTTGTGGTTTTGACTAATTAGACGATTTATCCATTTTTATCTTTAAAAGCGTAATCCTCTACAAAATAAAGCGTTCTAGAGGATTTCCTAAAGATTAAATCTGTTAGGTGTTTCGACCACTTGGGGTCGAAAAAAATCACACTTTTTTTTCTCTCAGTTTTGACCCTGAAAATTTCAAAAAAAACTAAACTTCAGCATTAAATTCAGAACTAAATGACCGCTAACCATTGTGCTAACTGACTATAAAATTTTATAACTGTTCAAAAACGCATAAGCACCTCTAACACCCCATATCAGCACTCACAAATACCCATCAGCCTATCTACAATAAGCCTAATAGACTCTAAATCAACTCACCTAAATCACTATTCCCGCGATTCACTTAGCTGCCTCTCGACATTTTCATGAGTTTACGTTTCACCGCCGAAATATCACTCTGCGGAGTAGATGTCCCAGCAGTCAGCCCCACTCTCTCAACATTATCGAACCAAGCAGCCTTGAGATCGCTCGGACTCTGCACATGATACGCCCTACAGCCCAACTTACGGCATTTATCAGCCAGCTGAGCAGTATTATTAGAGTTAGATCCCCCCACCACGATCACTAGCTTCACCTGAGAACACAGATCCAGCAATGCCTGCTGCCTCTCCTTAGTAGGCTTACAGACAGTATCCACGAACTTTACCTGAGCCTCTGGATGCCTTTCCCTGATAGCCTGCACCATCACCTCCACATGCGTGATCTGCTGCGTAGTCTGGGAAATAACGCCTATCTTCTCTGTGTCTAAATTTAACCCAGCCACATCATCTAGTGTCTGCACTATGACAGCCGACGGAAAATCCCCCACCAGCCCACGCACCTCCACATGCCCCGCCTTACCGATCACGATAGGAACATAGCCAGCCAGCACCAACTGAGCCAACGCCTGATGCGCCTTATGCACCAGCGGACAAGTCGTATCCGTGACCCGATACCCCTGATTCTTCCAGCGAAGCCTATCCTTATCAGAAGCCCCATGCGCAGTGATCAGCACATTCTTAGTCACTGCCGAATCCGCCTCCAGCTTACCGTGACTCACCCCTCTGGATTCTAAACCACGCTTCACACTAGCATTATGCGCCAGCTCCCCCAGCACCGTCACCGGCCTCATAGCCGACAACTTCTCCGCAGCCTTAATAGCAGCCTTAACCCCAAAACACATTCCATAGTGGCTAGCCTCTATCACATCAAATTTCGTTTCTAGTTTCACATTCATCATCCAGACCCTACCCCTCAACTGTGAACATATGATGAAGCCTGTATGAAATTTCAGAGAAATTTCATACAAGGTCAAAGGAGAAAGGTAAAAGGTAAAAGGCCTTTGCTTCGAGGAATACGGGTTCCGCTCCATCAACCCAGTTCCGCAAATTCCGTGACCTCCGTGGTTCAAAAAAATCCATCAACCAAACCCATCATGCACCACCCGAAAAGATTCGTGCAAATCCGCAGTAAGCGCCCCGCAACTGCGAGGCAACAACCCAAGGCTCCATCGTCCACCACCTCCAACCCAAGTTCCGCTCCATCAATCCAGTTCCGCAAATTCCGTGACCTCCGTGGTTCAAAAAAATCCATCAACCAAGCCCATCGTCCACCAATCCAAGTCCATTCGTGTCCATCCGTGGTTAAAAATCATCGTGCACCACACAAAAAAATCCGTAGTCAAAAAACTCCCCCAAACAAAGCAAATCACCCCATGCCTCACAATTTATTTGGAAAATCCTAAATCCACACTATTCTACCCCCATGCCAGCGACAGCCATTGACCTCAAAGCAGAAATCCAACGACTCAAGAAAGAAAAGAATGCGGTAATTTTAGCGCATAACTATCAAGTAGGAGAAATCCAAGACATAGCCGACTACGTAGGCGACTCACTAGGACTAGCCTACAAAGCAAGGGACACTGACGCTCAAGTCATCGCCTTCTGCGGAGTTCACTTCATGGCAGAAACTGCTAAAATCCTCAACCCTACTAAGACCGTCATCCTCCCAGACAAGGACGCTGGCTGCTCACTAGAAGAATCTTGCCCAGCGGCAGATCTAGAAGCTTTCCTCGTAGCGAACAAAGAAAAGAACTACTACGTCATCGCCTACATCAACTGTTCAGGCGGCGTAAAAGCACTCTGTGATGTCATCTGCACATCAGGAAACGCGGTAAAAATCGTCAACAAAGCACCAGCTGACCGACCTATCCTATTCGTCCCAGACGCAAACTTAGGAGCCTGGGTCATGGAGCAGACTGGCCGCAAGATGGATCTCTGGCAGGGCTCATGCTACGTCCATGTTGAGTTCACACAGAACTCTATCAACAAGATCAAAACAGAATACCCAGACGCCCTAGTAGTAGCGCACCCTGAGTGCACCACAGCTGTCCGCCTCCTAGCCGACGAAGTCTGCTCTACCGAGAAGATGGTCACCTACTGTAAAGAAGCACCAGTGAAAGACATCATCGTAGTCACCGAGAGCGGCATGCTCCACAGACTACAGAAAGAAGCGCCAGACAAGAACCTCATCGCAGGACCTACAGACCACTGTGCCTGCAACGACTGCAAATTCATGAAAATGAACACGCTGCAAAAGCTCCACGACTGCCTCAAGAATCTCAGCCCAACCGTAGAGATGCCTGAAGACATCCGTGCCAGAGCAGAAGCACCAATCACCAAAATGCTAGAGCAGTCAAA
>CAKZNV010000130.1 GCA_937132085.1 uncultured Rubritalea sp.
TTCTGGTTGGTCGATGCTCATGGTGAGTTTTTTTAGTCTAACAGATTGTTTCTGTTAAAAATTAGTTTGTTGAGAAATTTTGATTCCTAGAAAAATAGCAGCAATTGTTAGTGTGGTATTTAGAAGGTAAAGGTGTTTTTTAGTTTTGATGAATTGGGTAATAATGACGATGACAGGCGCTAAGACTAAAATTATGATGAAGGAGAAGTAACTAGTCATTTGTAGTCGACCTAACTCAAACGGATTCATTCCTTGAGAATAGTCAGTAGTAATAATTGCCAAGAGGTAAGCAAAGATAGGCAAGAGAAAGAGCATATGGAGAGTGATTTAAAAATAAAAAAGGGCTTAACAAAAGTTAGCCCTAATTAATTGTTTTTCAGAATATCTGAGGCGAAACGCCAATTTCTTATCTGCCTTCTCCGAGTCTCTTAGCGAGAGCTTCAGGGAGGCCGGCGTCGATGATTTTCTTTTGAGTGGTCTCGATGTCGTATTCTAGTCTACGGAAGTAAACTGTCTTAGCGTCTAGGTCGTAGATGCAGTAAGATGCTCTCCAGTCTCCGTCACGTGGCTGACCGACTGATCCAGCATTGATGAAATACTTCATGCCTTCTTCGATAGCGATGGACTCAGGCTGGACTTCTTGGACACGAGCGCCTCTGACGAATACGCGAGGGACGTGGGTGTGGCCGTGGAAGCAGACTTGGGTAAATTGGTAGGAGAAGTTTGACATAGCATCAAACTTGTTGGTCACATAATTCCAGACATTTGGCTGGTCTAGTGTGGAGTGAACGATGGTGAAGTCTTCGACTTGGCGCACCATTCTCATACGAGCGAGGTATTCTCTCTGCTCAGCGGTGAGTTGGTCACGAGTCCAGGTGAGTGCCTGGGCTGCGACTGGGTTCATCATCTCTAGTGAGTGATCTCCTCCTGCGTCTTCATCATGGTTTCCTTTGACTACTGGGCATCCCATGGCTCTGACTTTTTCGAGGCAGGCGGATGGGTCAGCGTTGTAGCCTACGACGTCGCCGAGGCAGACGTAGCTGTCACAGCCTTGGGTTTGAGCGTCTTCTAGGACGGTCTCAAAGGCTTCTAAGTTGGCATGGATATCTCCAAAAAGTGCTATTTTCATTACTGGGCTCTGTTAAAGATGTGGAGGGGATTGCTAAAATTCTTGTTACTATGAATGGACTCTGAGCGTAGAAAGGGAAAGAAAAAAATTCGCTGAATGAATGATAATTGTAAGATTAGCGATCTGAGTGGGTATAGAAGTCGCCACCGAGTGCTAAATGTAGGTCGATTCTATTTTGTAATCTGGTGTTTTTGAGGTTGATAAGAGCCGCTCTGGCTGAGTTAGCTCGGCGCTGTGATTCAAGTATCTCTAGGATTCCTGAGTTATCGACTCCTTCTGAGTAGTCGAGCTCGGCAGAGCGCTCGGCGAAGGTGGCTTGCTTGTTCTCTTGGATAAGGAAGGTTTCTTGCTGAGCGAGTGAAATGTCGGCTGAAATTGCGTTTTCCACTTCCCTGAATGCTCTGATGCTGATGTTGGCGTAATCGTAGATGGCTGCTTTGTTTCTCTCTAGCGCAGCTCTGGCGTTGGCCTTGAGTTCACCACCACGGTAAACTGACTGGGTGAGAGAGGCTGCGATGCTGGAAGCGATGAAGTGTGGGTTGAGCAGATTTCTGGGGGTGCTGCCATTGGTGGCGGCTCTTGCGCTTAGGCTAATGCTAGGTAGGAGGTTTTTTGCTGATGCATCTGCTAGCTTAGCTGACTGATAGATGGAGTGCTGGGCTGCAACGAGATCTGGTCTGCGACTGACGAGGTTGGCAGGGATGTCGAGGGGGATTTTACTGCTAAGTTTAGGGAGTTCGTTGGAGGCGGTGATAGTAGATGATGGATATCTGCCGAGCAGTGATTCTAGAGTTCTGGCGGCGTTGTCTCTGGAGAGTGTTCTGCTTTTGATGCTGCGCTGGGCGGAGGCTACGTTGGTGCGGCTGAGCTGGACGGCTAGGGCTCGGGTGCCGGGGACGCCTGCTTTATAGTTGCGCTCTACGATGTCTCGGTTTTTTTCAAATGACTCTAATGTCTGGTGAGCCAGCTTTAGGAGCTGCTGGGCTGTGACCAGGTTGCAGTAGGCTTTGGCTGTGTTGGCAGCTAGGGAGAGTCTGGCTGAGCGGTAGTTTTCTTCAGTAGCGTAGTAGCTGGCAAGGTCTGCGCTTCTGAGGTCTCTGAGTCTACCCCAGAGGTCAGCTTCCCATGAGGCGTTGAGTGAGAGTCCGTGGGATTCGCCAATGGAACGAAGTCTGTCGCCATTGCCGTTACGGGATCTACTGGTGGAGCTACCAGCTGTGACACTAGGTAAAATAGCCGATTTTGAGCCGATAGTTCCTTGTTCGGTGCTGCGGAGCCTGGCTGCCGCGGCGTTGAGATTTGGGTTTTTGTCGATCGCCTCTAACACGAGCGAAGTCATGTCTGATGAGCGGAATTCTTTTAGCCATCCGCTGGAAATTTTCCCGTTATCACCTGTGGAGGCTGCGCTCCAGCTGGAAGGGGGGCGGACTGTGTTGTCTCCTGAGGTGGGCTGGTTTTGACTTTGTGTCTTGATGAATTTAGCACATCCTGTGATCAGGACGATAGTGCTAAATAGGGCGATGAGAGCGAATGGTTTCATGGGATCCTGCTAAGATTTTGGATTGATTCTGAGCCAGCCTAGTGGGCGATGTCCTGAGTCAGATTGGAGAATGTAGAGCTTGTCTTTTTTTATGAGAGGTAGTCTAGCTTGAGGTTGGTATTTGATGTTCTGCTGAACGATGATTACGTGGTCGTCATGAACCTCAGAGATGATGGCAACATGGCCATATCTACCGCCCCAGACTAGGAGATCCTCTGCTTTTGGTGGTTCTGAGTAGGCATTGTAATATTGCTGCATATTGCGTGCAGGGTTTAGATTAGCATGAGGGATCTTAGGATCGAAAAAGCTGACTGCATGACCCCAGACGTCTGGCATGTTGTGTTGGTGGGCATCGTGATAGTAGCGCTTGATGAATTCTACACATTGCCATTTATGTCCGTAATAGTAGCCATCGGCAGCGTAGTGTTTGCCATTGCTTTTATAGACATCTTCGCCGTTGGAGTAGATGGGGACGCCTTTGTGAATGAATACTACTTCGCCAAGTGCTGGCCATGGTTGAGCTTCTGGGGTGGGGTCTTGTTTACTAGTTTTTAGGTGGTTAAAATAGTAAAGGGCTCCAGCGGCTGCGGCTAGAATGATGACGGGTGTGAGCTTCACGATAATCGAAAATGTGACAACTGTTAGAGTGACTTAGCATAGGTGTCGCAGCGATTGTGCCAACCTTCTCTCCAGCGTTTTTCTCCGCGAGCTGCTGGGGAATTAGAGATCCTGCGTTCGAGTGTGCGCTTGGCGCTGGCTGCGAATTCTCTTGCAGCAGCTTGACCTGAGCTGACTGTTTTCATGTTCTGGAGGACCTGGAGTAGTCCCCAGCCTTTTCCATTGTAGCGTTCTTTTGGGTTGATGCCTTCGCCTTTGAAGTTGACGTAGTCGATCAGTGCGTAGGTTCCATTAGCTGTGGCTGCGACTTTAGCGTAGTTACTACGGATGCGGGTTTGTTCGCTAGTTGAGACGGTGCGGAGCATTTTCTTGAGAGCGGCTCTGCTTTTATACATGATGAACTCTGTCTGAAGCTCGACGGTGGATGAGAGGAATGAGCGAAGGCTTGTGAGGTGGGCTTTCTGCATATCACGCTGGAATGATGCACGGCTTTGCCATGGGCAGTCTGGGCTTTTCAGCACCCAGGCTGGGATGTCGGTTCTGCCTTTTGATTGGGCGTATTTGATAAATGCAGGGAAGGATTCGGTGAATGGGCCGTTGTAGTTCGCTGGATACCAGATGAAGTGGCCGATGCCCATGGAGGGGAATTCTTCGCCAACATTCCATGCTGTGAGGCCGCTGATTTTGCCGGCAGATTCGTTTTTCCAGATTTTGTTACCGATCTTTAGTTTCTGAGCGTTGCTGAGAGTGGGTAAAATGCTATTGCTGTTAGATGTAGCAGAAACAGGAGTAGCGGTGGCTTGAGTCACACAAGAGTTGAGAGTCAGAGGTAGGGAGCAAAGTGTGAGAAGTGTGAGAAGATAGCTTGATCGCATGGTAGTAGCAGGTAGGATGTTGAAGAAATTTTATATCAGATTATAAATAAAACAAGTAGAGAACTATTTCGATCATGCCCATCTATCTTAAATACCTAATTACTGCCGCTGTGGTGGTCGCCGTATCAGAGTTTGCCAAACGAAGCGATAGGCTCGGGGCGCTGATTAGTGCGTTGCCTATGATCACGATCCTAGTGATGATCTGGTTGTTCGTGGAGGTGAAGGGCGACGCTCAGTCTGCTAAGATAGCAAATCATGCCTTCTACACGTTCTGGTTCGTAATCCCTACACTACCGATGTTTCTAGTGATGAGCAGTATGATGAAAAAGGGTTCAGGTTTTTTGCCTGCTTTAGGAGTGTATGTTGCTGGAACCTTGGTTTTGTTTCTCTTGCTACATTTGATTCTGAAGCGTTTTGGAATGGGTTTGATTTAGGAGTAAAAAAAACACCCACTAGATGCGGGTGTTTTCGAGATGTTTAATTAAATTGTTAGGGTGGAGTGTTATTGGTCGATTGCCATTAACCTGTTGCCAAAATCTTCGCTAGCATTAGCGATTTTAAGCATGTCTGCTTCAGTAACCTCAGGCATAGATCCTAGTTTGATCATAGCTGCATCAACGTCCGCTCCGATTGGCGTCATTGCTGCTTCTACTCTGCTTTGTATTTCCTTATCCTTAGATTTGCTGACCCTTGTGCTTTTGTGGTCTGCTGCTAGTTCTTCAATTCTAGCAGCAAGAGCATCAATATCTTTAACTGCTTGGTCAGTAGAAGCGCTGTCAGTTATAGAGCCGATTATTGTCGGGAATTTTTCCATTTCAGAAATGAAGTCGGAAGCAAATTGATCACCTTTTTTATCATCAGAACATGATGTTAGGAAGAATGAAGCACAAACAGTAAGAAGTAATGGTAGTAATTTCATATTGATATGATCATCTATAAATAGAGCCAATGGACAACAAAAAACGCACGCCTTGTTAGAAAGGTGTGCGTTTGTAAAAGAGTTTTAAAACAGATTAGTAGCTGAAGAGTTCTCCGTCTTGGAAGAATCTCTTGAGTTCAGCTGCTGCTGTCTCAGGTCCGTCAGATGCGTGACAGACGTTGATCATCATGTTGTCACCGAGGTCGCCACGGATAGTTCCAGCAGGAGCTTCTTCTGAGTTTGTAGGTCCTAGTAGGTCACGAACTGTTACGATAGCGTCGTCTCCTTCGAGAGCGAGAGCGATCACTGGTGAACTCTGCATGAATGCAACGATCTCTGGGAAGAAAGGCTTATCAGCAACGTGTGAATAGTGCTCAGCGAGTAGTTCGTTGCTGAGGGTCATCATTTTAATGCCACGAATAGTGAGGCCTTTGCTGAGGAATCTGTTGAGGACGTCTCCCGAGATGTTTTTTGTAACACAGTCGGGCTTAAATAGAATGAGTGTGGTTTCTGTAGCCATGAGAAGGGTGTTAGCGGGTGATTAGTGAGATGGCAAGTGGAAATTGAAGAGGAGGCAAGCTATTATGAGGACCGCTGTCTGCTCTCTTGAGGTTTATGTTAAATTGAGCATCCCTCAGGGTATTCGTTGCATGAAAAAGGCTGGTGATCCGTTAGGAAAACCAGCCTTTTATTAATTATTTAAATGTTAAATCTATGACTTATGCTCTCTTACGGCGTAAGAAAAGAGCTAATGAACCCATACCTACTAGAAGAGTAGATGTAGGCTCAGGAATTGATGCTGTTTCTACTAGTTTAAAGTCATCCACTACAACGAACATTGAGCCGTCGTCATTTTGTGAAAAACCATAAGAAACTATCGTGCTAGCAGTAGCAGTGAATGTGTGGCTAAATGTGCCCCACTCACCTTCTTGCTTAGTAGCAACTGCAGCTCCATTAACAAACACAGCAGCAATAGCGCCGTTAGGGTTATTAATAGTAGATGTTTTTTCAGCGTTACCGAGCAAGCCTGTAAGAGTGTAACTTACGCCATTAGTCGTAGCAACAGTCTGATTGGCTTTGTTCAAGGAATTTTGACTATTCCAAATATAACCAGCATAAGTGCCTTGGCCAGATGCTATAATATTAACGAGGTTTTCTCCTTCGAGCCAAGGTCCGTCTAGACCAGAAGGCTGGTCAGCCCATGTGATGGCATTCGTAGTTCCTGTCCATCCACCATTGATAGGGAAGGACCAAGAGCCAGTGGAGTTTACGTTTTCGAAATCTCCATTTGTTAGGAGGTTAACTTGTGCAGAAGCAATAGTGCTCATTGCTAGGCCTAGGCCTGCAACAATACACGCTCTCATGCTTGTTTTCTTATTGGGGGTCATGTCCGTTGTTTATAAATTCCCTGCTGAAATGTCAATTTTTTTGAAAACAATCCCATATACTAGCAATGTTTTGGGTATTTAAGATAAATTAACCATTTATCAAATAAAACTTTATCTAGCAGCTAGACTCCTTTAATATGGATGGACAATCTTTCTCTCAGAAGTATTAAACACTTCTGACTTTAACCCTTTCTTTTTCTTATTACACAATGCGCTATTCAGAGTTTCTACCATGGGATGATCGCCAACTAATCATCAATAATCCAACAGTGAGTGGGGGAATCAGTAATGCAGGAGATGCTCTTACGGCAGAGAGCCTAGATCTCTGGCACCCGGTTACTATATGGTCGCACCAATTAGACGTGAGTCTCTTTGGTTCTAATCCTGATCTCCACCACCTGTCAGCGCTTATTTATCATCTATTAGCTGGATTAGCTCTGCTCTTTTGTCTTAGGCAATTCCGTATAGGAAAGGATGCTAAAGCTGTTCCAGTAATCGCAATATTCACGACTGTAGCTCTGTTCCTTCTGCACCCAATGCACGTAGAATCTTGGGCATGGCTCTCCGAACGTAAGGACACACTCTCTGCTATTTTCGGGTTTCTTAGTTTAGGGTTTTGGTTGAAATTTTCCCAGCAAGCAAAACCTAAGCACTACGCGTGGGCTCTCGGCTTCTTTGCGCTTGGGTTAATGAGCAAGCCTATACTCTTCGTTTGGCCAGCCATTATGTTTCTTACTGTTAAGCTTAATAGCTCCCAAATTAAGCCTCTGAGAAAGAGTGTTATCGAGCTCATTCCTTTTGTAGTTCTAGCTCTAGCAACTGTCTATATTACCATCTCTATTCAGCAAAATGATGCGTCTAATAAACTACAGATTCTTCAGACTAGAAGTATTAGTGAAAGTGCTATAGTAGGGGTTCATAATCTAGGGGTATATGCATCTAAGATAGTAGCACCTGTTGATCTCAGTTATTTCTATATTCCTATCAAGACTATTCCTTGGCTAGGCTTCAGTCTCAGCTTAGTGGCTCTCACGATTACAGGCTTCATTTCTTATAAATATAGAAAAGCTAAACCCGTCATTGCTTGGTCATTTCTGACTTACCTTGTTTTACTCATCCCTGTGTGTGGCTTCATTATGAGCGGGGAATCCAATGCTCCAGACCGTTATTCCTATCTTTCCTATCTAGGGCCATTTATGCTTCTAGCTCTAGGATATCACTGGCTGACAAAACACTGGAACACGTATTCTAAATACACAATTGCCGTTATTCTGTTTTGTCTTGTGCCTGGGTGGTTCAGTATTAAGCGTGCTACCGACTGGAGGACGATGGAAACTCTGACCAATGCAACACTAAAGCATGATTCAAAACATCCATACGCTCTCCTGCATCAGGCGACCTATCAGCGAAAAAAAGGTAACACCACGAAAGCGATATCACTCTACGAGCAAGCGCTCAACGCTCAACCAGCGAACCGATATCACTGGGCTGAACTAGGGCTGCTCTACGAACAAGATGAGCAGAGGGTGAAAGCAAAAGAAGCGTTTGAGAAACAACTTGAGCACCGTCCAGCACAAGCAACCGCATTTCTTGCTCTGGCTCAATTTTCGTTAGAAGCAAACAACCAAGTCAAAGCGATTCAATACCTCAATCAAGGGAAAGCATCATTCCCTCAACATCCGGAGATCAATCGTGTGCTCAATGCTCTAACAGATTAATTGTGAGGTTTACTGAGCACATTTTCTGAGCTGGAAGTTAGAGGACTTTTGAGGTCGCAGTTGGCCTAGCGGTTTTGAGTTGGAATGAGGTATTCATAAAAATAAGTTCTTTGCTTAGTTGTCGGTGAAATTGCATGTTTACAAGCGGCTGAATATGCCTTAGCCAATATGCATGTCACGAGCGTCTAAGCGAAATTCTAAAGATAAGGGAAAAGCTAGTAAAAGTCTGAAAGAGGCGATGGGTCTATATGGCTATATGGATCGCTATAAGAACGTCTTTATTCCGTCGTTGATTGCTCTTTATACGACGGCTGCTCTGTCGCTAGCCTTTCCGTATTTTCTATCTAAATTGATTGGTCGCTCGATGGTGACTGGTAGTGGTCAGGCTACTCAGGAGAGTATTATTGCGAATGTGAATGAGATCGTTATTTGGCTTGTGGCTGCGCTTGTATTGCAGTCGATCATTACGTATTGGCGAGTCAGGGGGTTTATTAAGTCTGGTGAGGGTGCTCTGAATGAGATCCGCAGGGCTTTATTCTCTCGTATGGTGAGACTACCGATGAATTATCTAACAGAGAAAAGATCTGGTGAGCTGAGCTCAAGAATAGCGGGGGATTTAGCGATCATGCGTGAGACGCTGATCACGACGGTTCCTAAGTTTGGTAGAATGATCGTGACGCTGATCGGTGGCTTAGTGGTAATCTTTATCTGCTCATGGAAGCTATCTCTGATCATGCTAGCAAGTGTGCCAGTGGTGGTTTTGGCAATTGCTGTGTTTGGTAAGAAAATCAAGAACTACTCTAAAGCTACGCAAGATGCGCTGGCGGATACGAATATCGTGGTGGAAGAAACCATCATGGGGATTTATGATACGAAGGCATTTTGTAATGAGGAGTATGAGGAACAACGCTATGATTCGGCTCTCGATCGTTTCTTGAAAATCACTATGGATGGAGCAAAGGCTAGAGCTGCATTCATTAGTTTTATCATTCTTGTGTTGTTCAGCACTGTTGCATTTATTGTGTGGTATGGAGCGCAGATGCTAGCTGTTGGTGATATTACTATTGAGAATTACATCCGTTTCATTCTGTTCAGTGTGTTCGTGGCTGCATCATTAGGGTCCGTTCCTGAGATTATGAGTCAGCTGCAGATTACCTCTGGAGCTACTGAGCGTATTCGTTCATTGATTGATGAAGATTTAGAAGAGAACTATAAATCAGAAGATCCTGAAGTGACTGTGGGAAGTATCACCGCTAAGGGGGTGACTTTCAGTTACCCGAGTCGTCCAGAAGGTCAGGTGCTCCATGGGGTGGATTTCAATGTGAAGCCAGGTGAAAGAGTGGCTTTAGTGGGGCCGAGTGGAGGTGGTAAATCTACTGTTTTTTCACTTCTGTTAGGTTTCTACCAAGGCCATGGTGGTCAGCTGCTGTTTGATGGCAAAGAGATTTCAGAAATAGGTCTACAAGCGCTTCGTAATTCTATCGCAGTGGTGCCTCAAGAGGTGTTATTGTTCGGTGGATCTATCGAGGAGAACATTGCGTATGGTCAGCCTTCAGCAACGAAGGAAGAAGTCATCGAAGCGGCTAAGCAGGCGAATGCTCATGAATTTATCGAAGAATTTGAAACTGGCTATGACACCCATGTTGGACCGAGAGGTATCAAGCTTAGTGGTGGTCAGCGTCAGAGAATTGCGATTGCTCGTGCAATCCTAGCTGATCCTAAGATCCTGCTGTTAGATGAGGCGACTAGTGCACTGGACTCTGAGAGCGAAAGACTGGTTCAGTCAGCACTAGACACTCTGATGAAAGGGCGCACTAGTATGATTATTGCACACAGATTGAGCACTGTGAGAGATGCAGACCGTATCTTAGTCCTCACTGGTGGTCAGATAGAAGAAAGTGGAACTCATGACGAGCTCATGAACCAAGAGGGGACATACAGGCTATTAGCACAGACTCAGCTAGGTAAGTAGAGGGGGAAGGTAAAAGGTAGCAGGTTAAAGGTAGCAGGTTAAAGGTAGCAGGTTAAAGGTAGCAGGTTAAAGGTAGCAGGTTAAAGGGGAAAGTGGTTGCTGCTTTAACCTTTCACCTTTGATCTTTCACCTTTATCAGCTAATCTATCAAGAAGCTATAGCTGCTATGAGCCATGTTCTGTGAGAGTTCGAAGATGTCTTTACTGAATCTACACTTGAGCGCTTCTTGAGCCATGGCCTGGCATTCACTGTATGAGAGTGAGCGCACAGCCTTCTTAATTTTTGGCAACTGATGGGTGCCTACTGAGAGCTTGGAGACTCCAAGCCCTAAGAGTAGTGGTGTGAGATTGAGTTCGCCAGCCATTTCACCACAGACTCCAGTCCAGATCCCGTTGTCATCAGCGGAGCGGACAGTATGGTTGATCAGGCGGATGACTGCTGGGTTAGTTGGCTTGTAGAGAGCTGAGACATGTTTGTTGACCCGGTCTACAGCGACTGTGTATTGGATGAGATCGTTTGTTCCTATAGAGAAGAAATCAACTTCTTTGGCAAGTTCGTCAGCCATGAGTGCTGCTGATGGAACCTCGATCATGACGCCTACTTCTATTTTAGGATCAAACGGGATTCCTTTTTCATGAAGCTCGTCCATGCACTGTTTAAGAATGTCTTTAGCCGTGATGAGCTCGGTTAAGCCTGAGACGAGTGGGAACATGACTCCGAGTCTGCCATGAGCGCTAGCTCGGAGTATAGCACGGAGCTGGTCCTTGAACATGCCTACTCTAGATAGCGAGATGCGGATACCTCTCCAGCCTAAAAACGGGTTTGGCTCTGGTTCTGGAAGTGGTTCTGCTGGAAGCTTGTCACCACCAGCATCTAATGTGCGGATGATAGCCTGGTGCGGATTCATCTTCTCGGCTACATTGGTGTAAACCTTGGTTTGGCGGTTTTCGTCAGGGATTTCTCCTCCGCCAAGTAGGTAGAATTCAGTGCGGAAGAGTCCGACACCTTCTGCGCCAGATCGCTCAACTAATGGTAGCTCGTGATCAAACTCGATATTGGCAGAGAGGTTGATAGTGCGGTCATCTAGCGTCTGAGTTTTGCTTTCTTTGATCTCTTCTAGCTTATTCTCACGCTCTCGCTTAGCTCTCTGAATTTTTCGGTATTTATTGACCGTAGAGGGCTGCGGGTTGAGGATCACTTTACCTGTGTATCCATCGAGGATAATAAAGGTCAGAGCCTTGATCTTCATGATGGCGCCTTCTACTCCGACGATGGCAGGTATGCCTAGAGAGCGAGCTAGAATAGCGGTGTGAGAGTTGATGCTGCCTTGTTCAGTAACGAATCCAAGGGCCATCTGCCTATCCATAGTGGCAGTGTCAGAAGGGGTGAGATCATAGGCGACAATGATGTGCTTGTGATCTGGGTTAGTGTCTTCTGATTTGTGTTCAGCATCTGCTGAAGAAAAGTTTCTGAGTAAACGCTGAGCGACATCATCGATATCCACCGCTCTTTCAGCAAGGTAGGGATCGTTCATCCTACGCATCGCCTCAGTGTATGTCTGCATCACTGCATAGTAGGCAAACTCGGCATTTTGTAATCTTTCTTCGATCGCTACATCGATCTTCTTTAGCAGAGTTTTATCCTGCAGGATCATCAAGTGCGCCTCGAAGATGAGAGCGTCTTGTTCGCCGGAAATGGCTTCAATTTTCTGCTGTAAACCACTCAGCTGTTGTTTGGTTTTATCTAGCGCATGTTGGAATCTGTTGCGCTCATAGTCAATATGATGATGTGAGATCTCATAGACTTCTGGAGCCACCATGCCTCTGCCCATGACGTGCACGGGAGCGAAGGCGATACCGGGGGAAACTGCGGTGCCTTGTAAAATTATCTCTTGGTTAGAACTGAGTATTGGCATTGAGATTTATTTATCTTCAAAATCATTTGATACAAGTTCCACAATCGCTTTGAGAGCTTCATCCGCCTGAGGGCCTTCAGTAGTGATGGTGATCAAAGATCCGTGTCCAGCTGCTAACATCATTAGTCCCATTATGCTTTTTCCATCGACCTCTTCGCCATCTTTTTCAACCGTTATTTCTGCATCAAATGAATTTGATTTTTTAACGAGCTGTGCTGCTGGTCTAGCGTGGATTCCTAGCTTGTTTGTGACAGTGATTTCCTGAGTTGGCATGGTGTTTAATTAAATGGTTTGTGGAGTGAAGAACGTGTTAATTTTCTGAACTTTAGTAGGTCAAAATATGAAGGGGAAGGGATTTTTTCGCTGATTTTAACTATAAATTAGACGTGTTTGTGTATCGTGTTAATAGTGAGTGAATTACGGTTGTTGTTGGTTGCCTGCTATTTTTTCATTCAGTCTACTGTTGAACTCACTAGCCATGTCGTAGCCGAGTCTTCTGAGCTGAAGTTCGAGGATAGTCACAGCGACAAGTCTGGCTGTATCTCTACCTGGAGCTACTGGAATATCGACATAGGGGACTTCTACACCGAGCACGTTCTCTGTTTTGCGGTTGATACCCACGCGATCGACTTCATTGAGGTCAGAATAGGGTTTGAGGTTGATGATGATGTCGAGTTTTGAGTCGGGTTGGATAGTCCCGAGGCCATAAATATTCGCCACATTGATAATCCCGATACCTCGCATTTCTATGAATCCACGACAGAAATCTTCTGTGTAGGCGGTGAGTTCTCCATTAGTATTGCGGATTTTCACATGATCATCTGCTACTAGTGCGCCACCACGCTCTACGAGACCGATAGCTGTCTCACTTTTTCCGGAGCCGCTTTTACCTTTGATTAGGACACCGATTCCACGGAAGTTAATCATGCAGCCATGAGCTGTTGTGGTTTGAGAGAATTCTTTTTCGAGCTGAAGCGCTGTGCTGTTGGCTACTGTGATGGTGTTGAAATCAGATCTGAAGACAGGGATGTTAAAGGATGAGGTGGTGTCTAAAAAGCTTTTAGGGACATCAGCTCCTCTACTAATGATGAAGCAGGGCACGTTGAGTTCACAGATGTTTTTCAAACGTTTCTCTAATGTCTCGTGATCTAGAGTGCGGATGTAGGCTATTTCAGCATTTCCGATAATCTGGACACGTTCACGTGCGAACTCTAACAGGAATCCTGAAAGAGCCAAACCTGGGCGGTTAGTTGTTGGCTGTGTGATCTCTCTGTTCATATCCACATCTTCACGCATGAGTGTGAGATTGAGCGTTTCACCATGGTTGGTATAGAGATCTCCTACTGAAATGTGGGAAATACGGCTGATTTTGCGTTTCATGAATTGGATGTTAGATAGAGGCTGGAGGAAACCAAAGTAAAAAATATTTTGGAGTTGGGTCAACTCAGTGTTGCAAAATATCAGATATGGTTCAAAACTCTGTTGAGAATTTATGAGGACCCTAAAAAGCCAAGAACCAATATACGTCATAGGTCACCTGAATCCTGATACAGATGCTATCTGTGCAGCGATAGGGTATGCAGACTATCTGAGCAAAGCTGAATCCATGAACGCGGTGCCACTACGCTGTGGGCATGTGCCTAGCCGTGTGGAATGGGTGCTGGAGCAAGCGGGAATAGAAGCGCCCACTCTAATCAACGATGTGCGAACGACTGCTGAACTAATCTGTGATAAGGATACGACGACGGTGCTCGAAGATGAGACATTTCTATCTGTTTATAATGCGATGCAACAAAGCGGGATGGATTCTATTCCAGTTGTTTCTAAATGCGGTGAGATTCGTGGTATTCTAGATTTCACACAGCTAATGCAGCTACTGATGCCTCAGGATGACAGCGGTAGTAGTAAGTCAGTGAAGGTTGTGACGGTGTCTCCAACTAAGGTTCTGAAGTCTCTTAAAGGGCAGTCTCATGGTATGGAAATTCATGACAATGAGGAGGCTTTGACCATGTTCGTGGGAGCATCTAGTGAGAAGTCTACTATTAAAGGGATTCAAAAAATCTGTGATAAAGGAATCTCAGACAAGCAGCTCGTGATCTGTGGTGACAGAATGAAGCTACAGCGAGCGGCCGTGGAAAATAAGGTGAGGATGTTAGTCGTCACTGGTGGGTATAGCGTTTCTGATGAGCTAGCTGAGCTGGCTAAGAAGAATGGGGTGATGATTATTTCTTGTAAATACGACACAGCGACTACAGTTCAGTTGATTCGTTGTTCTAGACAGGTAAGCAGTGCGCTTGGTGCTGAATTTCTCTGTGTGAATGCTAGTGATGCGGTTTCTGATATTCGTAAGCGTTTGAGTGTGGCTCCGCAGGAGCTTTTTCCTGTTGTTAAGAGAGGTTCTCTAAAGTTGCTCGGTGTTTTCACTAAGGCAGATCTAGTTGCTCCTCCAGCTACGAAACTAGTTTTAGTGGATCATAATGAATATTCACAAGCAGTGCGAGGCGTCGAAGAGGCAAATGTAATGATCGTGTTAGATCACCACCGTCTAGGTGGAAATGTCGTTTCACGTGAGCCGATTCATTTCCTCAATGAGCCTGTAGGTTCATCTTCAACTTTAGTCGCCCGCAAGTATAGGGACTCAGGGGTGGAGCTGACTCGTGGTATAGCACTATGTCTCTGTGCTGGACTTATCTCTGATACTCTAAATCTCACATCACCGACTACGACGATGGTGGATAAAAACCTCCTTGTCTGGCTCTGTGGAATAGCTGGAGTGGATGCTGATCAATTCACGCATGACTTCTTCGCATCAGGCTCACTGATGCTCAAGGGGACCGTGGAAGAGATCGTCAATACCGATAGAAAAGAATTTTACGAAGGTGGTAAGAGTGTGAGTATTACTCAGGTTGAGGAAATTGTTTTATCGAGCTTTGATGAGCGAAAAGACGAAATCAAAACGGAGCTTCTAAGATTGGCAAAAAATAAAGGATACGATTTAGCGATTGCTGCTATCACAGATATTACGAAGCATGTGAGTCTTATTATAGCAGTCGGTGAGCAGCGAATCATCGATGCTCTACCATTCGAGGTTAGACCTGATGGCTCTATTCGAGCTGAAGGTGTGGTGAGTCGTAAAAAGCAGATTTTCCCAGCGGTTTGTGATGCCATACATAAATCTTCTGCCACTACGGTAGAGGATGTATAAGCCACGTAATGAGTAAGATAATCATTAAAATAGGAACTGGAGTTCTGACGAATGCTAGCGATGGACTGCTTAATGGTTCGTCATTAGTGCGTCTTGTCACTGCTGTCGCTGATCTCATAGCGACTGGTCAGCAGGTGGTGTTAGTCTCTAGTGGTGCTGTCGGTGCTGGAGTCTCGGCACTTGGCCTTTCAGAGTATCCTGATGATGTTCCGACTAGACAGGCCTGTGCTTCGGTGGGGCAGACTAGGCTCATGCATGCGTATGAGAATCTGTTCAGAAATTTTGGACTTAGCGTTGCTCAGCTATTGCTAACAGCGGATGATTTAAACGATCCAGAGCGAAGTGCTAGAGTGCATGATACGATTGATCGACTTGCTCAGGTGAAAACTATCATTCCTATTATTAACGAAAACGACACCGTCGCTGTCGAGGAGCTTAGTGTCGGAGATAATGATATGCTTTCCGCTAAAGTGGCTACAATGCTAGGTGTTGATCAACTGATTTTACTAACTGCTGTTGATGGGCTTATGCCACCTGATGGTGACTCGATCATTGAGACGGTGGATAATGTGGATGAGGTTATGAGCTACGCTCGTCAAGACTCAGGTAAATTCTCAATCGGCGGAATGGCTAGTAAATTGACTGCTGTGAAGGTGGCTGTAGATGCAGGAGTAGAGACAGTTATCGCCAATGGTGCTCATCCTGAACGTATAGCATCCATAGTAGCTGGGCAGGGGCTCTGCACTAGATTTCTCACTAGCTAAGTGAGTGAAAAAAATCAGCACCAGCTTCTAAAAGTAAGAAGACTGGCGCTGAGGGGGGCTTTATTGAACCTTAGGGTAGATTAAGTGCGTCTGCGTCTAAGGGTAAATCCGAAAGCTGCAAGACCTGTAAGCATGATGCTTGATGGTTCAGGAACTGCGCAGCCGTGCACAATGAGGGAGTCAATGGCAAGAATGTTGCCTGATGATCCTACTGTTGAGGTGCTCATGAGGTCGATTCTAACCGTGTCACCTGAGTTGACTGAATACGTCCCAGATGTTGAGGTGTGAACAGAGCTAGTAGCAAATTCCCAGTAATCATTACTGTTGGCGCCTGTAGTTGTGTTTCCTTTGTATCCACGGAATGCGGAAGTGTTAGAAGTTCCAGTAGAGGCTACTAATATTCCATTTACGTAGAGCTTGCCTTGGATTCTATCCCAAGCCGCGGAGCCAGTAGGTTCGGTGCTCCAGTAGCCGTTTAGCTGAATGCCTTCTAGGTCAATTGACTGAGTTGTGGCAAATGATAGCGACATGGTGTCCTGACTACCTACAGAAGCCCAGACTCCGTTAGAAGTAGTGCCGGTATGTGGGTTAGTTAGAGAGCTGTATACCTGACCGTTGTTGAGCACAGGATTAGTGACTGAGCTGTCCATTAAGTTAGGGGCGCTGCTATCAAATTTGTAACCTAATATAGCGTCACAATGATTGGGGATGTTATAATTCACGTTACCAGTGGGGGCACATGAGAGTGCTATAGGTGCAGTGAATACCATCGCCGAGGCAATGGTTATTGCATGTGTTGTTTTCATGGGGTTGTTGGTTTTTTGGGGTTTATTGTAATAGTGTTGAAATATAAAATAGTGTTTTATGCATCTTATATTCAGCACTATGTGGATAATAAACGTCACTTGCTTAGTTAAGAAATAAAATGTAACTAGTTATCGTGTTGAGATAATCTAAAGTGATTGTTAATTAACTTTTTATGATATCTAGTGATCTGCTTAATCATTGCTAGGTAGAGTCATTTAGTGCCCTTTGTTTAGTAGAGTTGATATTAATCTCGGATATTTTTTACTATGGTCATTTTTACTATTTATAGATGTTTTTATCTTCGCTAATTGAAACGAACTGTAATTTAACCCTTTAAAAAGTGTTTTGTTCATTCAAGCATCTCTGTAAGTATGGCTATTAAGATGAATTCGATATTAGTCTTCAGAACTGAGTCTAGCTAAGCTCTAGGATTGAGGCGTTTTTAGAGGCTTGACGTAGGCTGAGAACTAGAGATAGTTAATGAAAGCGAACTAATTTATAAGTATGAGAGATGATGAAATGCCAGAGGTGACGTTAAGGGATATGTATTCTGACTACTTCCTTGATTACGCAAGCTACGTGATACTAGAGCGAGCTGTGCCACACGTAGGTGATGGCTTGAAGCCTGTTCAGCGTCGTATCATGCACTCTCTCAGTGAGCTGGATGATGGCCGCTATAATAAGGTGGCGAACGTGGTGGGCAACACGATGAAGTATCACCCTCACGGTGATGCTAGTATTGGTGATGCGATGGTCTGGCTTGGTCAGAAGGAATTGCTTATTGATACTCAGGGAAACTGGGGAAACGTTCTAACAGGCGATAGAGCTGCTGCGCCTCGATACATTGAGGCTAGAATCACTCCGTTAGCAAAGGCGATCACATTTAACCCGAAAACTACTGAGTGGACTCCGAGTTACGATGGTAGAAATAAGGAGCCAGTGGCGCTTCCTATGAAATATCCATTGCTCTTAGCGCAAGGTGTAGAGGGAATCGCAGTTGGACTAGCTTGTAAAATTTTGCCGCATAACTTTATCGAGCTAATCGATGCCTGTATCGCAGCGCTACGTAAGGAAGCATTTGTGATCTTTCCAGATTTCCCGACAGGAGGAATGATGGACGCTAGTCTCTATAACGATGGAGTCCGTGGTGGTAAAATTCGAGTCAGAGCGAACATTGATATCGAGAGTAAGAAATTGCTTCGTATCACAGAAGTTCCCTTCGGTGTGACGACTGGTGGTCTGATGGACAACATCGTGGCGGCGAATGAGAAGGGGAAGATTAAGATTTCAAGGATCGAGGATAATACGGCGGCTGTGGCAGATATTCTGGTGCATTTGCCTGCTGGAGCTGATCCAGAGATGACACGTGATGCTCTATTTGGGTTTACTGACTGTGAAGTGAGTATTTCGCCGAACTCTTGTGTGATTGTGGAAGGAAAACCTAAGTTTTTAGGTGTGACTGAGATTCTCAAACATAGTGCATTTTTAACCAAGGATCTGATTCAGCTAGAATTAGAGATCAGACTGAATGAACTCAGAGACAAGTGGCACTTTAGCTCACTAGAGAAGATCTTTATTGAGAATAGAATTTATCGAGATATTGAGGAATGTGAAACTTGGGAAGCTGTTATCGAGGCAATTGATAAGGGCCTTGAACCACATAAGAAGAAACTACTCAGAGAGGTGACAGAAGAAGATATTGTTAGGCTTACAGAGATTAAAATTAAGCGTATCTCTAAGTTCGATGCTTTCAAAGCTGACGAAGTGATCAAAGGTCTCGAGGATGAGATCGATGTGGTGGAGAAAAATCTCAAAAACCTCACTCGTTACACGATCAAATATTATAACGATCTGAAGAAGAAATTCGGCAAAGGCCGTGAGCGTAAAACGATCATAGAAGAGTTCGAGAAAGTGGATCGCACTCAGGTAGTGGTTGCAAACGAAATGCTTTATATCGATCGTAAGAATGGTTTTGCAGGATGGGGACTGAAGAAAGAGGAATCGATAGAGAAGTGTTCTCAGCTCGATGATCTGGTGGTGTTCTCAACTGACGGTAAGCTCAAGGTGAACAAGGTTGCGGAGAAGCTGTTCGTAGGGAAGCGCCCTCAGCATATTGCGATTCTTCGTAAGGATGAAGAGAAGATTTACTCCATGATCTATAGAGATGGTAGAGATGGTCCGCTGTATGCCAAGAGATTTAGAATTGGCGGGATCACTAGAGATAAAGAATACGAACTGACTAAAGGCTCTAAGGGCACGAGGATCATGTATTTTGCGATTCACGAGTCCGAGGAAGAGAGCAACGAGAATATCGTTGTCGTGCATCTCAAGCCAGCTCTGAGGCTTAGGAATCTAGCGAGAGCGTTCCACTTCGGTGAAATAGCAATCAAAGGCAGAGCAGCTAAAGGGAATATCGTTACTAAGCACGGAGTGGACAGAGTAGTCCGTGCACCTAAAGATTTCGGCGATGAATCAGAGTTCGAGTTAGCCTAGGCTAGACGACACAAAAAAACCTAGGGCGGCTTAGGCTGCTCCTAGGTTTGTATAAAATGTTAGTTTGCTGGGCTATTACGCTCCAGTAAGGAAGTTAATCACGTCGCCATCTTTGACTTCGTATTCTTTGCCTTCAGCTTTTAGGACTCCAGCTTCTCTGGCTGCGCCTACAGTCTTGTGTTTGACGTAGTCATCATAGTGGATGACTTCAGCTCGGATGAACTGCTTCTCAAAGTCTGTGTGGATGACACCTGCTGCTGCTGGTGCTTTATCTCCTGCGTTGATCGTCCAAGCGCGAGTTTCCTGAACGCCTGTAGTGAGGTAAGTGCGGAGACCTAGTAGATCGTATACACCTTTGATCAGTGCAGATGCTCCTGAATCTGAGATTCCCATGTCAGCGAGAAATTCATTGGCGTCTTCTGGTGAGAGCTCAGAGAGTTCTTCTTCGATCTGAGCAGAGAGAACGATCGCTTCAGCACCTTGAGTTTCTGATGCATACTTACGCACCTTCGCTACCATGTCGTGACTATCTGGATCTGAGCTAGCGCCTGCTAGTTCGTCTTCAGAGACGTTACATGCGAAGATAGATTTCTTAGATGAGAGAAGGAAGAATTCCTGAAGAAGGAGGCGTTCGTCGTCACTCATATCTAGAGTGAGGGCTGGCTTGCCTTCGTTGAGGTGGGGGAGGAGTTTCTCGATGAGAGAGACTTCTGCCTTAGATTCTTTATCGCCACTTTTCGCTTTCTTAGAGCGTGAATGGAGGCGCTTCTCCATGGCTGAAATGTCAGAGAGGATGAGCTCAGAGTTAATGATCTCGATATCACGGAGAGGATCTACGCTGCCGAGTTCGTGGATGATGTCGTCGTTTTCAAAACAACGAATAACCTGAACGATAGCGTCAACTTCACGGATAGTAGCGAGGAACTTATTGCCAAGGCCGGCACCTTCAGAGGCGCCTTCTACGAGTCCAGCGATGTCTACAAACTCGATGGCTGTAGGAACGAGTTTCTTAGAGCCTGAGAGCTTGCTAAGAACATCTATTCTTTCGTCTGGCACAACGACAACGCCGATGTTTGGATCAATGGTGCAAAATGGGTAGTTAGCAGCCTCCGCTTTACGGGTTCTGGTAACTGCGTTGAAAAGGGTGGATTTCCCTACGTTTGGTAAGCCTACTATTCCTGCTTGGAGCATGGGCGCAGGCTAATGAGGATGCGCACAGATGCAAGAAAATTTAGCAGGATTAATACTATTAGTAGTATTTAATAAGTGCTTTTTTGCGGATACGCTTAAGGTATCGCTCAAATCTTGCTGATGACTTACGGTTCTGGACGATCTGTTCGATTTGGCCTTTTACTTTAGCTAGTGGTGGTGCTGGTCCGTCGATCTTTCTGATCACGCGGATAATGTGGAAGCCTTGTGGGGCTTCAGGCTTACCTGAAGCGAGTGGGCCGACAACAGTGCCAGTAGGCTCAGTGAAAAGGATGAAGCCGATTGCTGGTGAGAGTTCTTGCCGTGACATCTTTAAGTGTTTACCACCTTGTGCAGCAGCTGGTCCTTTTGAGTGTTCCTTTGCTAGCTCAGCGAAATTCCCACCCTTTTTGATCTGAGTGATAAGATCTTTTGCTAGCTGAAACTGGCTTTCAGGTGTAGCGAGTAGGTCATCGTCATTTGTTGCTGGGATGTAGATGCGTTCGAAGTCGATTTTGTCTTTAGTGGTGTCACGGAGATCTTTTTTGTGCTTATTGTATTCAGTTCTGAGTTCAGCAGGAGTGGCTGGAGCTGCTCCGTTGAAGTGCTGTGCACGCATTGCCTGACCGATGAGTTTGTCTTTAGTAAGTTCTCTGAATTTGGCACGAGATAGGCCAGACTTCTTAAGCTGAGCGCTGAATTCCTTTTCACTTCCGTTGTAAGCAGTATTGATCTGGTGCTTTATCTCAGCATCGATTGCATGATTTGGGATGACAGCGCCTAGGTTGTCAAATTCATGGATGATTAGTTGGCGGTTGATTAGTTCGTCAAGGATCTTTCTTTTGGCTATCTTGAGCTCAGCGTGGAATTTAGCTCCTAGTTTAGGGTGACGAGCTGCTAGCTCAGCTCTACGGGGAGCTAGCATGAAAGCGACTTCGTTGGTGGTGACAACTTTACCATTCGCTTTCGCTGCAATGCCGTTGATTCTGACTGGAGCAGCCTGAGAGTTAGTAATAGAGCCGAGGCCTAGAACTACACTTAGTCCGAGATATGTGAAGGAGAGTTTTGGAAATTTCATATTAAATTGGATTGCGATGATGTGGTTTAGCAATGGAACGTTGATACTGTGGTCTATATCTGGAAAAAATAAAGGCGTATTTACTTAGGATTATTGGAATACCTCATAAATTGGTCGTTTATGTTTGGGATTCCGCTTGTGTGAGAAGTCTGTTGTATCGTTCTACATGGATAGCAGCGCCTGTCTCGGGATTTATTTCAACAATCATGCCACAGAGTCTCACTGGACCTTTCGCCACTGGGAATCTAGTAGGTAAGCCTGATTTAAATCTCCAAACTACGCTTTCCACGTTTCTACCTAGGACAGAGATTTCTGGCCCACACATGCCTGCATCCGTGAGGTGGGCAGTGCCTTTCGGTAAAAGACGCTCGTCCGCAGTCTGGACGTGGGTGTGAGTGCCTACTACAGCGGAGACCATGCCATCGAGATGGAATCCCATGGCGATGCTCTCACTAGTGGTCTCAGCATGGAAATCGAGAAAGATCATTTTAACACCTTCTTCTTCGCGGAGTCTTGTGACTTCAGTTTCTACGACGGTGAATGGGTTCTCCAGTGGGGGATTCATGAAGGTGCGGCCTTGTGCATTGATGACCGCTACTTTTCCTTGTTCCGTTTCTAGAATCACTGAGCCATTACCAGGAGTGCCTGGTTGGTAGTTGATAGGGCGCAGGAGATTTGGCTGCTCTGGGAGGTAGTCGATGAGTTCTTTCTGGTCCCAGACATGGTCACCAGTCGTGATGACTTGGACGCCAGCGGAGAAGAGATTCTTCGCTATTTTGGGAGTAATACCTCGGCCGCCAGCGGAGTTCTCTCCATTGACGATACAAAAATCGATTTGATGCTGACGTTTTATATCAGCTATGTGGTTGATGACGGCCTTTCTACCAGGCTCACCAACAATATCTCCTAGAAAAAGAATGCGCATGTGTTAACTATATTGTAGTGTGTGCCGCAGGTAAACATAGCAATAGATAACCGACCAGACTAAATATGAGTGAAAAGAAGCAAAGATCCTATGCCCTAGAGGTGTCATTAATCGTAGCGGCTCTTATCGGAGCGTTTCTCGTGCAGGAATTGCTGAACTCTACTAATGACCCGACTGTGCCCAATATTGGTAGTGATGGCAATGTTTTGACAGGCGATTCTGACTCAGCCAATGATTCGGAGGTGAATCCTAATGAGACAGCTTCTAAGGTAGAAAAAGTGCCAACGGAGTATTTTCCAAACCTAACAGACCTAGCCAGTGAGCCGGATTGGAAACAACTGGATTCCTTTCAAAACACGATTAGCAAGGAAGACTTTCTGCGTGAATTGGATGAAGTTTACACCATAGGCGGAACATGGAAGAAGTGGATAGTAGTGGCTGGTGATCATGCCTTGATTAAAACTCATGCGCAGGATCTAGAACGGACTTACCGACTAAATTTTCTAACAAATACCGACCCTGAACCTAGTGCTAAAGAAGAAGCTCTCGAGACAGCAAAGACCGTAGAGACTGTAAAATACTGGCGACCTAGGGAAGACATTAAATATAGTGATGAAAGTCTACCGCTGCAAGGTGTAAGAATCGTGCTAGATCCCGGCCACATCGGAGGCAGCTACGCTAAGATGGAGGAAAGGCAGTTTAAGTATAAAGAGACAGCGCCAGTGCAAGAGGGGAATATGACTCTCATGGTAGCGCATCTGCTAGAACGTCAGCTTAAAGTTCTAGGAGCAGAAGTGGAGTTAACTCGCTCTACTAATTTCCCGGTGAACCCGCATAGAGTCGAATATTACCAAAACTATGCTCAGGCGAAGATGACATTCAAGAAAGACATCGTCACTCCTGATACCGTGGAGCGAGCGAGTGAGAAACTATTTTATAGAGCTGGAGAGATCCGTGAAAGAGCGAGAATTATCAACAATGAATACAAGCCAGATCTAGTAGTCTGTATTCACTTCAATGCTGCTGGAAGTAGTCAAAACGTGCTGATTCCAAATGAGCACCTGCACATGATCCTAAATGGTGCTTATGAGAAAGGTGAAATAAGTAAAGACGACCAGAGATTCCAATTAGTTAAGAAGATTTTGCAGAGGAATCATTCTGAAGAAGTAGCGCTGAATAGTAGTGTCGCTAGAGCTCTGACTATCCAGACAGGTCTTCCTCCATACATGTATGAGCCGAACTCTAAGAGGGCGGTGAATGTGAATAATGATCCCTATTTATGGGCGAGAAATTTAGTAGCCAACCGAAGCTTCGACTGCCCTGTAATTTACTGTGAACCTTATCTAGCCAATGGTGTAGACTCACATGCCAGAATCCAAGTCGGCGACTACGAAGGCCTGCGCTATGTGAATGGAATGCTGCGGCCATCGATCTTCAGAGAGTATGTTACAGCTGTGACTGAGGGACTCGTGAACTATTATAAACAACGTGAAATCAGTGAATAAACATCTCTTAGTAGTTGGCCCAGGGTTTCTGGGGAAAGAAATTGTTAGAGAAGCTACAGAGTTAGGTTGGGCAGTCAGCACTTTGTCTAGATCTGGTAGCTCTGGCTTAAAAGGCGATGTGACAGATTTGGCATGGTTAATAGATCTTGCTGATAAAATTCAACCTACACATATCATCCACTGCGCTTCTGCGTCTGCAGGATCGATGGATAGGTTAGAGAGTTACCGACGAGTCTATCTCAAAGGCAGTGAAAACCTTGTGACTGTATTCCCACAAAGCCGTATTGTTTTCACCTCCAGCACCTCAGTCTATGCGCAGGAGGATGGCTCAGTAGTCGACGAGAGTTCAGAAACGAAGCCATCGACAGAGACAGCGAAAGTTCTCCTCGAAGCCGAAGCTGTGATCACCAATGCTGGTGGAATCGTAGCTCGCTTATCTGGTATTTACGGCAAAGGGCGTTCTTATATGCTAAAGCGTCTACGTTCTGGAGATGCTAAACTAGATGGGGAAGGAACGCGTCTACTTAATCACATCCATCATATTGATGGAGCTAGAGCCTGTTTGTTTTTGCTAGAAAATGCAGGTTCTGGAGAAATCTATAACGTCACAGACTCGATCACTCTATGCCAGAAGGAAACCTATCAACGACTGTGTAAGACCTTTGATATACCAATGCCAGAGAGTGCACCAAGAGAGCCATCACCAAGAGGAAACTCAGATAAATCTATCTCTAACAGTAAGCTTTTGGCTCTAGGCTGGAAACCACTCTATCCCTGTTTCGCTGACGCAGCGGTGGAGCTGTAACTGGTTAGTCTAAAACAAAACGCCAAAATCTATGAAATGTATCCTTACATTCCTCGCAAGCATGATCCTCGCTCACAGTAAAAGTGAGCTATACATAGTAGATTCTGACAGAGATCATATCGCTCTAGAATTCGATGGCAAAAGTGCTGTGTGATGGCTCTGGGTCAAATCCTCTGCGAGTCTTGGCAGAGAAGCCAAAGTTAGATCTTCGGTATTACTATCAATGGCTGATCTAGATATGAAAAGACTGGGTGAAGCTGAGCTCAAAGCTCTCAAAAAGCTCATTAACAGATTAGATAAAGCTCCTAAAAAAGGCACCAAATGGAAAGACTTGTCTTCTAACGTAATGAGACTGGAAGATGATGGTTTCCTCTACTACACAAATGATTTATTTATTACCGAGTTAAAAATGTTTCTGTATTTGATGGAGAATGCCGAGAACGAGAAGAAATAAGGATCTAATGTTTCCTGTTTTGTGAAGGTCTTGTTTTTGAAATAGACGACCGCTTGAAAAAAGAAAGCCCCACTGTCCAACAGTAAAAAATACATGTGAACAGTGAGGTTAGAGGGGAATCTACAAATCTTCTTTCTAGTGATGTAATAATAAAGTCGTGCTCTCCGAGCTCTATACTACATACTTATGAATATCCATCATACATATTCACAGGGATTGGGAATTGTTTATTTTACCAATCAATCGTCAATTTTACTTTTTGTGCGCAATAGGGAGTTGAGAGTGTGTAAAAAACCTTTTTTGAGGTAGAGTTACTCTGTTATTCAGCCATCTTATCATATAAGAAAAATGTTTCCCTAAAGTTCTTCTGAGAGGTGGTTCCGTAGAGTCGATCAAGTTGCAGGCCTCTATGTCAGGTTATATTTCTCTTTTTTAATTAAAATCGTTACTAAGGCGCAGGTTGGCCTAGTTGGTAGGACGCGGAGATTTCGTCAGGAGATAAACATCTGGAGCGAAGGCTTAGCTCATCCATGCGACCTCTGAAGCCTCTCACTCTTTTCCCTCCTTGTATCCAGCAGCCAAGCAAAGTTTTACCAAAGACTACTCTTTTAATATCACGTTGTTTCTCAGAGACTTTTTTATCATTAATATACAGGCTCATTTGTTGTCGCTCTGAGTCATAAGTGGCCGTTAATTGTATCCATTTCCCGATTGGAATCATCTCCTTAGAATAGATATCATAGATGTTCTTTCCTTTTACTCCTAGGTGTAGGTTTCCACGTCTGCTTAATTGTAAATGTAAGGAATCTGGATTCCATTTCTTGGTATTCATGATCGCATTAATACTAAATGCTAGTCGATCTACAGATACCCATGTCTGCAGGCTGAAGTCGCCCTCTACTGTAGGTAAATCTACTTCCGCCCAGTTGTCAGGTGAGTCAAAGAGTAGTGCTGATTGGTCAAGCCATCTACCTCTAATACGTATTGGTGAGTGAATCACCCCTGAGTATTGGTCAGACATGGTGTTCTTAATGATGTCACCGCTCCCCCTAAAATCATAGTGAACTAGTAAGCTGGGGTCTTTCTTCAAGGAAGCCTGGTGGTGCTTCCATTGTTCAAGTGCGATATCTTGACCTGTTGCAAAGATGGCTTCATTGGCTACCATTTGTTTGGTTCTTTTTCCACTTACCCACTTGGCAGCAAATCCTTCATAGGCTTTGACTGGAATTGTTTTTTGATTTTCATAGAGTTCAATTTCACCATGAAAGACATGCACCTGTGTTCGATCACTTTCTCCTACTTCTACGCCAAACTCAGTTCCTAAGTCACGGATCTTGATGTCAGGTGTATTAACAACGAAACCATGCCCAGCTTCTGGCACATTGGCTCTTACTTTACCTTGATGCAGTATCACTTCTAGGGAGTTTTTAATCTCAAGCTTAGCGGGAGATTCGACAGTCAACTGCACTCCATTGCTAAACTCTATTAAGGTGGTTCCCTTTGTCAGTTCATACATTCCTGGGTTTAAAATAGCTGTTCTTTTGAGTTCACCACTCCACTGCGTATCTGAGCTATAATCCATTAATTTAGCGCACCAAGCTGGGGCTGTATCAGCAATAGGCTTGGCTACGATGGAGTCATCATTGTTATCTTTTTGTATGAATTTTTGATATCCAATTCCTACGGTAAAAAGGATAGCGATAGCTGCTGCGACGGCAAGTATTGGATAGAATTTCACAATATTACTAGCCCTGTGAGTCGGTTCTACAGATTCGCTGTTTAAGTCATCGTCAGCGAAGATCTTCTCAACGTGCTCAAGACGAAATTCTTCACGAATGATTTCTTCATCCATGTTATGAATAATAAATGCTTGGCGCTCTGGAGCATGGTTTTCAAGCAAATGATTTAGCTCGTCCTTATCCTGCTGAGAGGAGGAGTCATAGCATTCTAGCATGCGCTCTAATATTTTTTCGTTCATAGCACTGGGTTCTCCATTTTCATTGTAATGCAGATACGGATTTTTTTGCGCACTCTCTTGAGTAAGCTTTTCACTCCATCGATAGAGCGTCCCACTTGTTGGGAAATTTGTTCAATAGTTTGGGCGGATCCATAGCGAGCTTCAAGAATAGATCTATTTTCATCCGACACCTCCTGAAGGCAGTGTTTTAGTAATTTAGCACGTTTCTCCATCTGAGGAGCCAGCGCTTCACTGTCATCTAGCATCAGCTCGATTACGGTATCATTAAAAATTAGTTTATCACGAGATTGATCCCTAAAGTGTCCCATGACTTCATAGCGAGCTACTGTAAATGCCCACTTCAGAAAGGGAATATCTTGATTCCATTGACTCGCTTTCTGACACAAAATAATATTTGTCTTTTGAAAGACGTCATCAGCATCAAATGCATTGCCTACAGCTCCACGAATATAGCCGCGAATCGCTAGTTGGTATTGTGTCAATAGCTGTAAAAAGTCTGCTGATATTTCTAAGGAATTCATGTCTCTACTCTATACGCCAATTTCCTATAATAAGTGTCACTTTTAGCCATCGGAAATCTAGCTAGACCATTTATACCAGTAATCTAAAACGAGAGGAAACAAATTTCTCAATATCATGTATGTTGTGAGGTGTAACAAAAACCTTCCTTAAAATAATTTATTTTTATGTGACACCCTTCGTGAAAACTTGGCGTATAGAGTATGAATTACCGATTCTTATTTCTATGCGTATCTCTCTGTAGCCCAATATTAAGTCAGGCAGTGCCTCCCTTAAAGGCAGCTGCAGGAAAGAAAGATGCGATGGCCGATGTTCGTATCGCATCAGACTCAATGACCGTAATGTATGGCAATTCATTGATCGAGCGTCTACAAGAGGATGGCACCTTTGAAGCTCTAATGCATGCTTCGCAGCCTAACAAAAAGCAGCAGTTTCGCTCCATGGCCTACACAGGGGATCAAGTGCATTACCGTATTAGAGCATCACGCTTTGGCGCACACCTTTCCTATCTTGTGAAGCAATGGCCTGCTGACCGTGTGTTCATGGGATTTGGCATGTATGAGTCATTTGCTGGACAGGCTGGGCTCGAAAAATTTAAGAAGGACCTTAAGTCCTACGTTCAACTCATTAAATTTCGTCACCCAAATGGGAACTATGTCCTCATTTCTCCGATAGCTGTAGAAGACGGACACGATCAATACCAAGCTAATAGGGCACAAAGAAATAGTGACCTTGCTCTCTATACTAAGGCGATGCAGGAGATTGCGACGAGTGAAAAAATCGGCTTCGTCAATTTATTCGATACATCCACAGCTCTTTATAAAAGCAACAAAGAGTCACTAACTGATGACGGCACTCAACTGAATTCCCTAGGCAATGCACTCATTGCTCAAGCTCTAGCTTCAGAGCTCAGTGGTAGAGATAAAGTCAGTGCAATCAAGGCTGACTCAGATGGCTTCATAGGACTAAAGAAGCTAGTGCAGCGTAAGGCTCAAGAGGTGGCTCAATGCTATCACCCTGCAAATGGGATTAGCTACTATGGAGTGAGAGCACGTAGTTATGAATACAAACCAGAGATACCCCATCTCCTTAAAATTGCGAATCAACTGGATCAAAATATTTGGCAGCAATCTGGTAAGCTTAACTCCGCTCTTAACTTCCCTAAGCTCCCCGTGCTCCATGCTCAGATGCCTAGTAAACCACCGAAGGCTGGATTGGGTATCATCAAGACATCTGCTGAAGACCTCAAGGATTTCACTGTTGCCGATGGTTTCGAAGTCAAGTGTTTTGCCTCAAGCGAAGATTTCCCTGAACTCATCAACCCATTACAAATACGCTTCGATGCTAAAGGGCGTCTCTGGGTCACTTGTTTTGCTAGTTACCCACACCCATTACCTGGTGATGTAGCGAACGATAAAATTCTCATCTTTGAAGATACTGATGGCGACGGTAAAGCTGATAAGAAAACTGTTTTCGCAGAGGGCCTGATGCTGCCAGACGGATTTGTGTTCTACAAAGAGGGCATCATTGCCTCAGTCTCCCGCAAGCTAATCTACCTAGCGGATACCGATGGTGATGACAAAGCAGACGTTAGAACCGAACTTCTACGTGGAATCGATGATACTGATACGCACCATAGTGGCTATCTATCACGCACTCCTCAAGGTGATGTCATGGTCTCAGAAGCTCTGTTTCATCGAGGTCAGTTAGAAACTCCTCAAGGCGTCGTTCACACTAAAGATGTGAGCATCATGCGCTTTAATCCTGAAAATAAGCAGCTCACAGTGGAACGACAGACCCAAGCTCCTAACCCTTGGAAAATCTCATTCGACCGATGGGGCGAATCCATTCAGTTCTATGGAGGTGGACAAATCATCGATGCTGATCTTCATAACATTTGGACTCCGATGGGGCACTTGGCTCCAACAGCACTAGGGATGCCTTTTCGTTACGACAAAGGTAGCACCTGCGAAATTGTTGAAAGCTCATATTTTCCAAAAGATTGGCAAGGTGGGCTGCTAACAGGTCATCTACTACGAACTAATGAAATCAACTTCACTCCTCTAACCTTAGTCAAAGGGGCTAAAAAATCTGCTGGCAAAAAGACCGTGCTGATTAAATCAAAAAACAAGATCTTTCGTCCTACAGATATTACGTTTGGTCTCGATGGAGCACTCTACATCTCAGACTTCTACTACCCAATCATCGGACACGCTCAACACTCGATTAGAGATAAGAATCGTGATTACGCTAATGGACGCATCTGGAAAATCACTAGAAAGGGACATGACCTATTAAACGTTCCTACCATAGTTGATCAACCGATCGCTAAGTTAATAACCTTACTAGAACACCCCCATTTGAGAGTCAGAGAATTGGTGCGTGTTGAGCTTGAAAAACAACCTAGAGCAGAAGTGATTCAAGCGATTAAACAGCTAGGTCCTAGGCTATCTAAAAGCGAGCCTCTTGCTCTTGAGGTTCTTTGGCTTACTCAGAGACTAGGATATTTCCAAGACACATCGATCATCAACGCTCTTATTGGATCTAACAATATTCAGTTTCAAAGAGCGGCAGCACGAGCACTTCGCTTCTGGGCACCAGCACTCGGAATCAATGAGACTAAGGAAATCATCAAATCGCTGTCTACTTCTCGTGATGAACGTCTACGAATAGCCTTAGTCTCGGTGATCTCCCACCTCCAAAGAACTGATAAATCTTGGACTAAACTCCTCAATGGTATTCAAGCAGAAGCCAACTCACCACTGAGCTTGGTAAAGAAAATGGCTGGCTGGAATAACAAGCAAGGCCTTGCTCCAGAAATTCCTTTGCTCTCCGTCTCACCAGAGACCGCTCTAAAAAAGTGGAGTGGTAGTAACTTGAAAAACGAAGGAGTCATCTATCTTAGATGTGACAAGGAATGTGAAGTAGTCATAGGTCATAGAGGAACTCCAAACATCAATATTGATGTTAATGATGTCCCTCTACTCGTTGCTTCAGGTAGCAATCTTACCCATGAATCTCAGAACAATGTTAGCCTGAAAAAAGGGATTAATAAAGTGCGTTACTTTTTCAATAATAAGAAAGGAAAAGTGAACATCTATCTAGCTGATAAATTTGGTTCTAAACCTTCTTCGGTCGTATACCTCAGCGGCAATCAAGTAGCTCAAGCTAAAGCTGAGTTCAATAAGGTGCAGTCGCTCCAATGGAAAGCATTCGCACGTAACACCTTCGCTCAGAACTGCGCCAACTGTCACTCAATAGATGGCAATAAAGCTGTAGGTCCACCGCTCAACGGTCTTTTCGGTAAGACACAAGTCATCGTGGATTCAAAAGGTAAAGAATCCACAGTGAAAATCGACGAAGCCTATCTACGTCAATCCATCGTAGATCCAGCATCTATGATGCCTAAAGGCTATCAGCCACTGATGCCTAAAATGCCACTCAACGAGAAAGAAATCGACAACCTCGTTAGGTGGATGAAGCAACTCAAATAAAAATATTAATAAGAACCAAAACTATGTTTAAGCTATTACTCACTTGCTCACTTGTTCTCAGTCTATCTCTCCACGGAGAAGAAATCGAAAAGAAGCCACATGCTACGATTATTGTAGGCACACATCATTACTCTCCGCAGAAAACAATGCCCAAATTTGCGGCAGAGCTTCAGCGTTTAGGATTCGATGTTAGCCTCATCAATCCAACAAAAAATCCAGAGAAAAAGAAGGATGGCTTGCCTGGTCTTGAAGTCCTAAAAGACACTGACGTGGCTATATTTTTCGTCCGCTGGCTCAGTCTAGAAGGAGAGCAATATCAACAAATAATGAGCTATGTTAAAGCAGGTAAACCAGTAGTCTGCCTCCGCACCAGCACGCATGCCTTCATCTATCCCAAGGCACATGAAAAACGTCCTCTAACGTTCTCTTTTGGGAAAGACGCATTTGGCACACCCTACAAAATGCACCTAGCTGGAGCAACAAAGCTAAGTATTGCGGAAGGAGTAGAGAAGCACCCAATCCTCACAGGAGTGACAGGTGAATGGAACTCTAGTGGGACACTCTATCTTACAGATCTACAGCCAGGAGCGACACCGCTTATTTTAGGAACAGGTAAATCCGGAGTAGCTAAAGAAGGAGTCAGAAAGAACATGTATGGCACCCACAAAGTCAAA
>CAKZNV010000131.1 GCA_937132085.1 uncultured Rubritalea sp.
CAGCGCACCAAGCCTTCGTAAAAGTCCTCCTACCATCGCTAGAAAAAGTGCTAGTGCTAGATTTCTTCACGAAGTAATCGGCGCCGAGAACTAGATCGCATGTTTGAGCACCAATCAGACGAACTTGAGTTTAGTGACTCATCAGAAATATTAATCGAAAGATTCATCCATTCTGGTCAGACAGAAAGGGCGATCGAAGCGATCAAAGAACAGCTAGCTCGACATCCTGAAGAGGTAAATCTACACCTTCAGTTAGCTCGCTGTTATTATTGCGAATGTGAGTCTAAAAAAGCCAAAAAAGAATTAGAGATAGCTTTATCTTATGAACCTGACTGTGCCTACGCTCACTATCTATTATCTAAAATCTATTTCGACCAACCATTCAAGACGTCACAAGCGATAGACAGTATTCATAAAGCACTAAATTCTGAACCTGATGATGCTGACTATTGGTGTCATTTAGCTCTAATCCATGAATATTGTGATGACTTTCAAGAAGCTACAGAATACGCAAACAAAGGCCTCAATCTGGAACCTAACAATTTTGAAGCAAAGCTATTGCTAGCTAAGATCAAATCAAATCCAGATAACCCGCTTGCTTTAGATGAAGATTCTCAAGTTGCCCTCTACCATGATCTACTTAGCGAAGATCCAGAGAGCACAGAGGCTCATATTGAACTAGCTAATATCTTTAGTAATAAACTGAATCAATATAAGCAGGCTATTCATCATTATGAAGCTGCATTAAAAATTGATCCGACTTCGGAAGATGCAAAAAGCCATCTAATCAAGACAAGTAATAAGAGCTCTCTATTTATCCAAATTTTACATTCACCAGCAGCCTTAGCAGATCATATGTTGCCAATGCGCATACTCAGCATAGTTGGTCTAGCTCTCAGGATTATACATGCAGTCATTCTCGCTCCTATAGAGATCGCTTATAACTACCTCACTCTTGCTGACACACGTAAGAAACTAGGTCAGCTCCATATTTATCATGGTTTCACAGCGAAACTCCATAAAAGCCCCTTTGGTGTTAGATTTGGGCTATTCTTAATTCTCTGGCTCGGCTTTATGTATTTTTGGTATCACGCATTCACACACAATGGGACGCCACAAACGATTGCCATCACTCTTGTCGCTGTGATCTTTTTCTCGCTAAAACTACTCTTTGTTATAGCCCTCATCGCTTGGCCAATATTCAGTTTCCAAAAATGGCGCAGAGCCCGCAAATCCAAGGCACTCAATATGCCTTAAGCGGAACAATTACCGTTCTACCCATAAATAATGCCCAACTCAGAATCACTCTACACCCAGATGCATAACTTCATTGAATCAAATCAATGGGAGCGTGCGGAGGTCGTCGTTAAAGAGCTGATTCAATCTACTCCAGACTCAGGTTATCTATTTAACAGGCTAGCTCTATGCCTCATCAAGCAAGACAGAAACACTGAGACTATAGCAGCAGCTGAACAATCTATAGCCCTAGATCCAGATCAACCTCATTCCTTCTATCTACTTGCTTTTGCTCAATCACTAAATCCAGCAACGATAGAAGATGCCAAGAAAAACATAGATAACGCCATCGTGCAAAACCCAGACAATCCAGATTACTGGGCATTACAATGCACTATAGCTCTTAATATGGATGACTCTGTCTTAGCTAAGTCTTCCTCTCAAAAAGGGCTATCTCTAGATCCTGAAAACATCCGTTGCCTAATAACCAAGATCAAATGCCAAATCTTAAACGACTATAAAATCGCTCCTGACAAAATCATTGCGGAGTATAAGAAGATCTTAGCTATTGCCCCGGATTCTGCTGTAATTCATGGTGAAATTGCCAACATCTATTTAAGACTGATGCATGACAAAAAGAAAGCTGCTTCACACTTAGATAAAGCACTTCGAATTGATCCAAATTTCATTTTTGCTGAAGAGCTGATCACTGAGATTCACTACAAAAATCAAGTCCTCTACAAGCTTCTACAATTACCTCTTATTCCTCAAAAAAGTAAAATCCACTACGTAAGTTGGATCAAAAAACATCCTAAATTGGAGCCAACACTAGCAATTCCTTTCATCACTTTTGCTTTACTCGCTGCTTTCCTAGACGTCATTCACGTTATCTTCTTCTGGCCACTAGAGCTCGTCCTACAGAAGCTCACCACTGATGAAGTCAAAAACAATGCCGGACAGGTAAAATACTATTCCGGCTTTGATCGTCTACTTTATAGAATTCCATTTACTGTCCGCTGTGGGTTCTTTGTTATATTGTGGCTGGCTGTTTGGTTCTCAGCATATCTTATTGTCATGCATTTCGGGGTCAGTCGGAATGTAATCATCTTTGGCGTCATCGGCTATTTCTTGATATTTATCATTTTAGAGCATTTGAAGTTTTATCCGAAGCCTCTTCTGTGGTTATTAAAGCAATACAGTAGAAGGTAATGAATACCCTAACATAATGTCAGTCGAAGAATCACTCCACACCCAGATGCAAAACCTCATTGAATCCAGTCAATGGGAACGTGCTCGCGATGTCATTTATGAAATGCTCAGCAATCAACCCGATTCCTCATGGCTACATTGCAAGATGGGCTCTGTTATGTATGAGCTTGATGAGTTCAGTCATGCGGAAAGCCATTTGAAAAAAGCTATTACACAAGACCCTAGCTATGCCGAAGCCTATTCGCAGCTAGCTTGGGTTTACTTTGGCATGAAGCGTGCTGGCACAGCAGACGACACTAACAAAGTAGCCCTTTCACTTGACCCAGAGGATTTCAGCAGCTGGCTTCTATCGTTCCAACTTGGACTATTTTACGATGACCTGTCTCGTGCTAAAAAATGCCTTGAGCAGATAGAATACTTCCTCCCAGAGAGTGAGCACCTCACCAATATGCGCACCGCATATTACAGCCACCCAAAGAATAAAGAGAAGCTCGACGTAGCTGCTCAGATAAAGGCACACGAGAAGAGTCTTGCTCAAAATCCAGAATTCGACATTGCGCATTACCATATCGCAGAACTTTATTTAGACCACACTAAGGATTACACTAAAGCCGAATTTCATATCAAGAAGGCTCTCCTACAGGATCCATCCGACCAAGATTATCAGCGCATCTATACCAGGATCATCCGTAAGAGAAACCCACTACTCAGAATACTCAACGCCCCACTCTCTATTTTCGAATCAGTAAAGCGAAAGGACAAGATGGAGGAGTTCTGTATCGTTGCTATGATCGCCATCGCTATCATCGGCTTCACTCTAGGTGAGAATAATCGCCACATTCTCAAATACCTTGTGCTTGGAGGCTTTGGAATATTCGCTTTCATTTATCCGATCACTAAACTCTACCAATACCTCACACTCTCTGAGTTATTCCACGAAATGAACAAAATCCATCTCTTCAAGGGACCAATGAAGAAGATCCATCAACTCCCCTATTCTACCAGATTTATCATCTTTGCCACACTTACCCTTGTGTTCTGGCTCTTACTTTTCCTATCATTCCAGCAGATCCTACTTCACTCAAAATGAACGACACTACTATCAACCTCCTTCTTAAGACGCTAGGCACCCAACCAGAGAACTGGGAAATCCGTCTACACATCGCAGAACTCATGCTAGCCGACGCCAGAAATGCCGACGCAGCAGAACTCATTGGAAAGTCTAACAACCTTCCTGACGATGAAGAACTTCTGCTAAAAGTAGCAACAATTCTCAGCACTAGTGATAAAGACAAGTCACTCAGAATACTCGACGGCATCATTGCCAACAACAAGGCCTGCGCCCCAGCCTATAGGATCAAAGCAGACATCTACCGCAGCCGAGGCATGGAGACAGAAGCTCGCAAGAACTATAATGTCGCCGCAGTCATCGATGAATCTCTAGAGGATGAAGAGTTCGAAGCATGGCTAGACGGCACTGAGCCACCAGCTAAGAAAACACCTACGACTCCCGCACCTACCCCAGCTCCGAGAAGACCTCAAATGCTCACTAATCACCTAGGACCTCAGGCTGATAGTGATGATAGTGAAATCCCAGAAATGGATGACTTCATCGAAACAGACGCTGAGCTAGACAGAGCCATCGCTTCTAACTTACCAAACATCGATTTCGCAGACATTGGCGGCATGGAAGCTCTCAAGGAGCGTATCCGCATGAGCATCATCTATCCGTTTAAAAACAAGGAACTTTTCAAGAAATTTAAAAAGCGCTCAGGCGGTGGCATCCTATTCTACGGCCCTCCCGGCTGTGGTAAGACACTCATCTCCCGTGCGACAGCTGGAGAGTGCGGAGCACATTTTATTAACATCTCCATTACCGACATCCTCAGTAAGTGGATCGGCCAAAGCGAACAGCGACTGCATGAAATTTTCGAGACCGCTAGAAGAAAGGCCCCGACGATTCTATTTATCGATGAAGTCGACGCCCTAGGAGTCAAACGTAGCGACGCTGGCAGCATGGCCTCCATGGTCAACACTCTCCTAACAGAGATAGATGGTGTAGAGTCCCACAACGAAGACCTTCTCATCATCGGAGCAACCAATACTCCTTGGAGAATCGACAGCGCATTCCGTAGACCAGGTAGATTTGACCACGTCCTCTTCGTGCCTCCACCAGATGCACTCGCTCGTGAGTCTATTTTTGAAATCATGTTAGATGGCATTCCTCAGGAAAAAATCGACATTTCAAAGCTAGCCAAAGTCACTGACCGCTTCTCTGGAGCAGACATCCGTGCCGCAGTAGAAGCAGCTTCGGAAGCGACTATCCAGGAAATCATGCGCACAGGTAAAGAAGGAGTGGTGACTCAAAAGCTCCTCCTGCAGAGTATCAAGAAAACCAGACCCACCACACTAGAGTGGATGGAACAAGCTACAAACTATGCTAGCTATGCCAACCAATCTGGCCTCTACGATGACCTAGCTGACTATATTAGGAAATTTTAATGGTTTTTTAAGCTATTCTAGACACATTTCTAGTGCTAATAATCTTTCATGAATTCTTTAGCAGACTGGGCAAATGAAGTAATCGCATCCTATGAAAGTGGAGCCAATGGCTGCTTTCTTCTACATGGAAATGTGGGAGATCGTATGCTCATTAGCCCAGAGGGGCAGTCTGCCAAGCTTGGTAATCTCACTGACTTTATACTAGACGCCTTACTACCTAGATTCGAAGTCGTGATCACCTACGACCTCGGATTCGGACTTAGAGTAGAGCGAGGTAGCGAAATTTTCTCTAAATGGCCAACCTATGTAGAGAAACCGATCCTCCCGAGCAAGCCGATCGACGCCACCCGCTTCCTTACTCACTACATGCAATACTGCCGAAATCTGCGCATCATGGGCAGACCTGCACCTAAAGTAGCAGTCATTATTAAGCAAGCTCACCTCACCTGCCCCGCTATACCGAATCTCCATAACTACGAGCTCAGCTCACTAGCCGCACTGATGCGTAGCTGGGCTGCTGACGATAGACTGCAAGAGTTCGGACAAGCTGCATTCCTCATCTCAGAGAACCTCAACGGCGTCCACCCACTCGTTACAGACTGCGCTAGACTTTCCCAGGTAGAAATACCTCTCCCTGAAAAGGAAGACATCGCTCGCACTCTAGAAATGATGGTGCGCACCTGCCCTACTGCGATGAATGCCTATAAGGATAAAACTCCTGTCATAGCACGTCGCCTCATCGGTGCGACACTCAGTTCTATAGAGTCACTACTCCAGAGACTCGAGCACGACAGCCAGACTCTCAACGATAAATTACTAGCAGGCCTGAAGAAGAAACTCGTTGAACGTGACTGCGATGGCCTCATCGGATTCGTAGAACCGGATAGAAATCTCGGCGACTGTATCGGACTAGAAGGAGTCAAAAAGTGGCTACGCCAAGATATCAAGCTCTGGCGTAAGAATGAACTCGAAGCGCTGCCAATGGGTTACCTCTTTTGTGGTCCAGTAGGCACAGGTAAGACCTATCTAGCAGAATGTCTAGCTGGTGAAGCTGGTGTCCCCGTCGTCACAATGAAGAACTTCCGTGACAAATGGGTCGGCTCTACCGAAGCCAACTTAGAAAAAATCTTTTCACTCCTGCATGCCCTTGGCCGCTGTATCGTATTTATCGATGAAGCAGACCAGGCTCTAGGCAAACGTGAGAGTGGATCCGGAGACTCTGGAGTCTCTAGCCGAGTCTACTCCATGATGGCTAAGGAAATGTCTAACACCCGTAACCGTGGTAAAATCATGTGGGTGCTCGCCTCTAGCCGACCAGACCTCATCGAAGTGGATCTGAAGCGCCCAGGCAGAATCGACGTCAAGGTCCCACTATTCCCATCCATAGACCCTGAAGAAGGCTTCAGCCTCATCAGAGCACTCTGCAAACGCAGAAAGCTAGACATTCCTAAAGAAAGCTTCGAACAACTCAAAGATCTCATCCCTGAACTTCTCACTCCTGGAGCAGCAGAGGCTATAGCAGTAAAGTCCTACCGTATCCACAAGACTACTAAGCTCGACGCCCAAGAATCACTACAAGCATGCCTCTCAGATTACAGAGCCCCAGTCCCTCTTGATATCCTAAAGTTCCAAATGCGTATCGCAGCGGAAGAAGCAACGGACACCAGCCTTATCCCAGATAAGATTCAAGAAATCATTAATCAGTAGCAACTTACACAAGAAACAGCGCTATTTAAGAGAAAGTTAACCTATCCTTACGATCTTCCAGACAGATTCTTTCACTTTTTCTTACTTTTTTTCAAACAGCACATTTTAATTGTGTTTAAACGACTTATATAAAAAACACGCTTAAGATTTCACGTTTTCTTGGCTTCAGTTAGAAAAAAAGGATTTGCACACTTGGGGACTTGAAAGTAGAAGTCACTCAGCAAGGCGCTAAGCACTCATTGATAATCAGTTAATGCTTAATACTTTGCTCAACAAACCCAACTTAACAATTATGATAATGCAAAGCTCTCTACTTAAATCATTAATGGCACTCACCGCCGCAGCATCTCTCAATAGCTGCTCTGATCTCGCATCACAGAGTTCAACTTCTCAGGTCAAGAAGACCACTCCTAAGGTCTCAAACACCACAACCGTCTCTAGCTACTCTAAAGCAATCGGCAAAGATAAGCACGGTATGTCTACCTACTCAGACGGTTCTAGAACAAGATACGTCAGAGCAACAGCATACTCACACATGGAAAAAGAAGTTGGAGCTCCTGGTCGTAAGACAGCTTCAATGACCATCCTCAAATACGGAAAAGTCCGCAGTGTAGCAGCTGACTGGTCCCGTTTACCACTAGGCACTAAGTTTAAAATCAAAGGCAAGCCAGGCATCACTTACGTTGTTGATGACTACGGTTCAGCTCTAGTAGGAACAAACACAATCGACATGTTCTACCCTACTCTCAAAGGAATGCGCAACTGGGGAACACGTAACGTAACTATCCAAATCATCCAAATGGGATCATGGGAACGTAGCGCTAGACTCCTTAAAGGCCGCACAAAATACAAGCATTGTCGTAAAATGTATTACGCAATCCAGAGCAAGCTCAACAAATCTAAATACGTTAAAAACTAGTTAGCTGCTCAATATAACATTTCAAAAAGCTCCGTAAGAATCATCTTACGGAGCTTTTTTATGCTTTACCTTGGACCTGCTAGATAATAAGACTGCGCCAACAACCAACCAATTTTCCTAATAACATTATGATGGCACGTAAGACAATCGAGTTTCTAATCAAACTATTTATCGTAGCACTAGTCGCTACAGCTGGACTCTACGTCTTTAAAGTGCTCGGAATGATGGGAGCTGTTTAGTGGATTCTAAGAAACTGGCAACTAACAGATGATAAGTTAAAACTACATCATGTCAGATTCTAAGTTCTCACATTCTTCACAACCACTCTCTTCGCCAAAGAAAACTGGCGCACTTCCTCGTGTATTTTCACGATTAATCCCAGCCATAGCTGCTGGGCTTATATTCTGGATCGGCTTCGTTATCCTCACAGAAAAGCCTGATCCTGAACCAGATATTTCAAACTTAAATAGCTGGCAAGAATCCGACACTCCATTCGGCATCCCTATCGATCTCAGCCAGCCTGAGATCACTCAACAGTTCGACCATAGATTCAACTTCTTCTCTCCCTGGGAAAAAGCCGCTATCCCCAGAACTGAGTCTTTCCAAGCTGCCATGGGTTCAGAAACTGGTGCTTTTACCTATAATGCTCAACCCTTCGACACAGCCAATCCGGCACGAGGCGGCAATCATAGCGGCGATGACATCAACGGTATAGGCGGAGAAAACTCAGACCTTGGCGATCCAGTCTACGCTGCCGCCAATGGATTAGTAGTCTACCTCGGAGAGCCTACTCCAGGCTGGGGCAGCTGCATCGTCCTCGCTCACCGAACCCCAGATGGCAAGATCGTCCAGAGTATGTATGCTCACCTCCTCAGCTCCACAGTCTATTATATGCAGCAAGTCCCACGTGGATATAAGATAGGCGAAGTTGGCAATGCTGGGAAAAGATACCTAGCTCACTTACATCTCGAGATGCGAGAAGCCGACGGCGTCTCACCATTCCTAAATGGCTACCCATCACTCTATCAGCATGATCGACTCAATCCCTCAGCAACTATTGCAAACTATCAAGCACCCGATGCTAGCCAGCTAGCTCCTTCAGTGCTTAAAATCGTTCAGAAGAACTTCCGACTCCCTGAACTAGAGATGGATCAAACCTCCATGATGAACTACCTAAAGTATCAAAACCGCATGAAAGAAAAAGGTAAGCCTGATAAAAGCACACCTTCTGCGGAATAAATCATAGGCTCTCTACTCTTACTCTGTAGAACCATGAAAAATACATCTAAGCTAATAGCGGCAGGAGTCCTCTCCTGTTCAATGTTGGGGATGATTGCTAATGCAGATATTGTAGTAATTCAATCCAAAGCCACTGTAACGGCCGAAGTAAACACAGTTACAGTAAATCTAGCTCTCACTGGCCTCAAATGAGCAGAGGGCTGCCCACCAATAGTGCAGGCTGCACTATTAAAATTAGACGGAGTAAGCAAAGCAGACGTCACAAAAACTACTGCTGCAGTAGAAATTGATAGCAGTAAAGTAACCGATGCACAGCTCATCGCAGCGGTTGAAAAGGCTGGAGAAGGTTACGGAGCATCTATCGTAAAAGACGACACCAAGTAATAAAATATTTTTAGTTATATATACGTGTTAAAAGTCCAAGGGGAGAAATCCTCTTGGACTTTTTTTATTAGCGTTGCTGATGCTTACGAATCTGCTTCATCAGACTGGGTGCAAACGATGAATACACCTTAATATCTCCAGCTCTCAGAACATTTGATGTCCAAGCATTACAACTTCTACCGATGAAGTAATATTTCTTCGCCCTAAAAAACTCACTATCCGCTTCGACACCTTTGCCTATACTGACCAGCTTTCCATCTTTATCCACACTGATAGTAGCCTTCACTTTAGCCATCATTGCTCGTAGTTGATCAGGCTCTACATCCAATGTAATAAGCTGGCTATCAGGATAATGATCATAGGGTGAAACCTTAAATCGCTCTAGATGAACCACCGTTTTTGTGGGAATAAAGAGTGCTCTCATGATCTCTTTAAAACCGATGTGGCTGGCTCTAAATGCCGCTTCTTCCCCCCAGCCAAATTCTAGATAATTTGTGCCTACTGGATTCATTTCATCCAGCCAATCCAACTTGATCTTTTCTAAATCCGACTTAGCTACCACTACTCCAGTATGCCAGCCATGACTGAATACCTGAATCCTGATTTTCTGAGTAGTCCCAGCATTCACCACAACAGCTGGCTCCTGATGCGGTTCAGACGGAGCTGAAGTCTTCAGGCTCACACAGCTACTTAGGCCCACAAGGATACAACACCCCAAGAGCCCAAAGCTGCGTTTCCAAACCTGTTTCACTGATCAATTACCTCTTCAACAGATCTTCCTCTTCAGCGCTTAGCACTACAAATTCACCTGGCTTCACCTCACCCACATCATATTCACCGATGCTGATTCGGAAGAGCCTCAGAGTAGGAAATCCTACCTTCGCAGTCATTCTACGCACCTGACGATTCTTACCCTCTTTTAAAGTCACTAATATCCATGATGATCTTGCCTCTGCTGCTGGATCCACTGCTGGGTCACGTGCTGGAAGCATACGTGGGCTAGCGAGTAGCTGCACCTTGCATGGCTTTGTCTGGTAATTCTGAATGTCTAAATTTCCCACACTCATGCTACGCTGAGCCTCGTGGTTGAACTTTCCGTCCACCTGGACTAGATAGGATCTTGAGTGCTCGTGCGCTGGGCGCATCAGATGGCGTTCATAGCTAGGATCATCTGTCAGAAGAAGTAAGCCCTCTGAATCTTGATCTAGTCTACCCACTGGCATAAATTCTGGCGGCAAGCCAAACTCAGCCAACGTTCTCTGCCCCGGTCTGTCCGGATTTTCGTTAAATTGGCTTAAGACGCCGTATGGTTTGTTGAATGCGATGATCACCACTTCACCTCCTTCAGGTCGAGCATGTATTGGATATGGGAAGCTGTCAGCTCTCCCATTGTATTGCATTCGCTAAATTGCTTTGTTTTGTGCATAATATTTAATTCTTCTCTTAATTTTTCAATGTGTTCTTTCGGCGCTAAATCTTCTTTGCGCATGATTTTTAGTAAGCCTGTCAGACGTCTACTCTCAGACATCGCCCTTCTAGCCATTTGTGATCGCTCCTCCTCAGCATACTGATTGATCGTTTGCCTGTTCAGACATTTGAAACTAATACGCGTTATCTTTCTGTTAGAACGGAAATGATAGGATAAATAGATCTTCGGGTTCTTTTCATAGGACTGTTGATCAAAGTCAATCGGTCTTACTCGATACTGCACTTCTTCGAAGTCCGGAGTGATATCCACTACGTAATTCACTGAGCGCATGTCACCTAATAGCCGGATGAAACAGCGTTCATTAAACTTTACAAACTCTTTCGCAATACGAACCTCATTTAACGCCTCGCCCTGAAGATTATTTTCTAGAAAAACATCTCCAGGAACACCAGCCACATGATCCTCGATCAATGTGTTACCATTCACTAAATAGTTAATTCTATTAGGAGACAATATGTGCTCCAGCTCCAGACCATAGACACGAGACGCATCTGCCGTCTTCACATAATAATAGTCTGAGTTATCGTTAAACTGATTAGTAATCTTGATGCGGTATGGACGCGAATTACCAAACTCTCCGAGATCGATTCGATCTACCACCAAGTGCTCATGCAGCGTGCTGTCGCCACCGATCTTAAGAGCAGCGTAGATTTTAGTCAGCTTCTCACGCAAGACCTTCATCTCCTCAGGAGGATAAAACACGGTCAACCACAGAGTCTCATCACCATTCGGATCCTCATACGGCAAAGCTCCTGTATACCCAGCCAGATCATCATAAACTAATGGGATGTCCGACTGTCTACCAAAATAATAAAGATACTGCCGCAGCGACGAACTGATCGGGTATTGAATTTTACGCCTGCTGATCATTAATTTCTATCATTCATCTAGCCCTACATAGGTAGGTGGCTAGAGTTATTAGTGAGCAACCTTAGCCAGCTTTTTCTGAGCTTTCTTAATCACATTCGCTGAGCCCTTTTCATCACTCATCGCACGGAGTAGTTCCGCATAATTTTCTGCCACTGCAGCGTATTCATGAGACTCTTCTTTCAGATGCTTTTCATAGATAGCCAGCGACTTCTGGAAGTATTCCTTCGCAGTATCCACTTCACCAATTTGAGCAAGAGATAAACCTAAATTAGAATAAGACTGAGCCGTATCAGGATGATCTGCACCGACACTCGCAAGACGACCTTCAAGCGCCATCATATGCATTTCTCTAGCCTGCTCATCATAGCCAGACTTCAGATACAGAGCACCTACGTTATTACATAGAGTTGCTGTTTTCTCATTCTTGCTTCCTAGTTCATTGTGACAGATCTCTAGACCTTTCAGAAGCAGCGTCTCTGCTGTCTCCATATTACCGATACTTCTATAGATAAATCCTAAATTATTACAAATGTCCGCAACTTCTAGCATCTGAGGAGGATCCAGTCTTTCATACATCTCGATCGCTCTCTCGTAGAAAATAATAGCTTCCTCATCGTTCTCCACCTGATCGTAAAGCACTCCGATACTAGCACTGATCCTAGCCAGCATGTCAGTGCACTGCTCTTGACCTTCAATCATTTCAAGTGCCTCGAGATAAGAAATTCTAGAATCCTCTAGATACCCCTGCTGCCTGAGAACATCACCCCTTATTTCAAGAGACGCAGCCAAACACATCACATCAGAAAACTCCCCTGAATTGGATTGACGAGCCTTTTCTATAGCAGCATCAGCCGCTCTGAGAGCCTCGTCATATTTGCCCTCGTTAGATAATTTAAGCACTCTTTCTGAGAGCATTTCTAATAAATGTGCGGTTCCGGAATTCATAATTTTTCTTATTTAATAAGTTACACTAAACAAAACTATCCAACTATGAAAAGTCAAATAGTTCAAATGAACGAATTAAATTCTAACCAAAACATGCCGGCATCCCTGATTTCATCTAAAAAAGATCCTCACAGCCCTTACGTTGTCTAGGAATCGCACCGAACGCTCGACTCAGTGAAACATGAGGATGACTCACCCCATCCCAGATCCCCATTAGCTTGGCCAATTCCTTCTCGAAATGCACTACCGCTCTCCACTCTGCATTCTTCTCTCGTAAGTAACCTATCCCTCTAACTAACAAGCCATAGACATCTTCCTTACTATCACCAGACTCCATCACCCACTCCACCAGGCTGGTAAAGTATCCAGCCACGACCGTGTTCTTATAACTCTTCCGAATCCCTTCAGCGTATTCATTCACCACCAGCTCACGGAGTGCCCCTAGCTCACTTTTACTACTATCCACCCAGCTCAACTCAGCATCATAAAATAGATCTAACTTCCCCGCGAACGCACTTTTTGGCCTCCTAGCCCCCTTCGCCACTGTCTTCACCAGCCCAACACCATCCACGCACCAGGTCACTATCAGACTCGTTTCAGTCAGTTTAGTTAGTCGTAGTATGATCCCCCGCTCAGTGCGCATGACTAAGAACATATCCATTTGGCTCTGAATACAAACCGAAAAAGTCAACCATGCCACAGCTTGATCAAGATTCCGCTTGCCTAGCCTACTATTTCATCTACATATCCACTCATCATGGCACAAATTAATGACAACTTTCTCAAACTCAAAGCAGGCTACCTATTCCCAGAAATCGGCCGCCGCGTCTCCGCATTTACAGAAGCTAACCCAGACAAAGCAGCCTCACTCATCCGCTGTGGAATCGGTGATGTCACTGAGCCTCTCCCACTAGCTGTCCGTGAAGCGATGCATAAGGCTGTCGACGAACTCGGCAACCGTGACACCTTCCGTGGATATGGCCCAGAGCAAGGCTACGACTTCCTTCGCAATGCTGTTGCAGACAATTTCTACCAAGACCTACCACTCACTGCTGCAGACATCTTCATCTCTGATGGCTCTAAGTGCGACACTGGTAACATCCTCGACATCTTCGGACCCGGCAACAAGATCGCAGTAACAGATCCAGTTTACCCAGTCTACGTGGACACCAACGTAATGATCGGCAACACAGGTGAAGCTGACGAAGACGGTCGCTACGAAGGTCTCGTTTACCTACCATGCACCGCTGAAAACAACTTCGTTCCAGCACTACCAGCTGAGAAAGTAGACATCATCTACCTCTGCTACCCTAACAACCCAACAGGAGCATCCGCTACTCGCGACCAGCTTAAAGCTTGGGTAGACTACGCTATAGAGAACGACTCCATCATCCTCTACGATGCAGCCTACGAAGCCTTCATCCAAGACTCAGAAGTCCCACGCTCAATCTACGAAATCGAAGGTGCAGAAAAGTGCGCTCTCGAATTCCGCTCATTCTCCAAGAACGGTGGATTCACAGGTGTTCGTTGTGGGTTTATTGCCATCCCTGAGACAGTGACTGGCGCATCATCTACTGGTGAGAGAATTTCTATCAAATCCCTCTGGAGCCGCCGCACATCTACTAAGTTCAACGGCGCATCATACCCAGTCCAGCGTGGAGCAGAAGCCATCTTCTCAGAAGCAGGCAAGGCACAAGTATCAGCTCTCGTAGAACACTACATGGGCAACGCTGCTCTCCTCCGTGAAGCTTGCACAGAAATCGGTCTCAGCGTATTCGGTGGCGAAAACGCACCATACGTCTGGGTAGCATGTCCAGAAGGTCTCACTAGCTGGGACATGTTCGACAAGATGCTCAACGACGCAAACGTAGTCATCACACCAGGCTCAGGCTTCGGTGCAGCTGGCGAAGGTTACTTCCGCATCTCAGCCTTCAACTCACGTGAAAACGTCATCGAAGTCTGCAACCGCCTTAAGAAGCACCTTTAAGCTAAACTAGCTTCTTAAACTTATTTTTCCAAGCCACTGCCTTTTCACAAGGCAGTGGCTTTTTTTATCACAACTCACTCCTCCATGATATCACCGGCAGCATACGCCTCTAGTAGACCATCAAGAGCATCTATCTGCTGCTGAATCGCTCTCCCTCCTTCAGTATGCTTTACCAGTCGAGCCTCAGCATTGACCCTAATATCCCGCATCGTAGGAATAATATCTTCACCACTACGCACCACAGACACTGGATCTTTAAACCCATGATGCTCCGCTAGCTGAACGCCTTCAGGTGATAAAATGAGAGTGTATCCCCTATCTCCATAAGCCTCAGAGAAAGCACCATCTATCGTCACCGCATTTCCTCCATCTTTTACAGGATCTTCCCCCTTCTCCACCTTCACTGGCACATGCCCATTGACGATGAGCCCCATCTCAGGAACCCCCATTTCTCTGCACACTTTATCACAGAACTCAAAATCATGAATCTTGTTAAACCAAGGGTTACGAACTTCCTTATGGGTAGATTTATCAGCGATGAAATAAGACTCAAAAGTAGCCATTCTGTCTTTGCCAAAAAGCGGCGACACTGGACCTGCCCACAAGTAATACAGCCAATCCTTATCCGCTAAATCAGCATCCGCCCCTTTTTTGAAAGCTCGCTTTATCACTCTATTAAAAGCTCCAAACTGTTCCACTCCTCGACGCTCAACGCCATCAATTTCTAATGGTAAATACTCTCCCTCTTCATCCACAGCTAGACAGGCATGGAAGATCACAGCTCTATCTTTCACCGTTGACATCTTCCCCTTCTCAGCCACCCAGCTCATATGCTCCCACAGCTTAGAAGAGCTCACAAATGACTCCACCAGCCGATCCATACAATACCTCTCTTCCTCTGAAAGCTCATTAGGATTATCTCTATCCACCGTAGGAAAATAAGTATCCTTCAACTCATGCTCCTCACCATCGATCACCATTACTCCGCGTTCAAAGTCGATTTTTTTCAGCACATTACGATCATCCATATTCCACTCTGGATGTCTCTCCACCATCTGCCCCTCTAGCTTAAACTGGATCACACTTATCGCCTTCTGCATCCTCGCTATCAGAAGCTCACTCCTCTCACCTCCACGCTTAGGCTTGAAGAACTCTGCATCATCATCTCCATACACCTTAGCTACCAAGAGCTCCAGCGGCTTAGTCATCACACCATACCCTTCTTCTAGCTGGAACATCCTACGATATCGCAGTGACACCCTCAGCACGATAGCGATCAGAGCTTCATGTCCAATACACGCACCCATCCAGCTCACATCATGGTTCCCCCACACCAGCGAGACATCACTCTGCTTCATCAGATAATCAATCACCCAGTCAATCCGTGCACCCCTATCACCGAGATCACCAGCCACCACTAACTCATCCACCGTCATATTTCTGACAAATCTAGAAGCAGCACGCACCGCCAAAAAATCCATCTTCCTTTTCACCAACTCCCTCACTTGAGCAGTAAGAAACGCCTCGTGATGCCCCCCTGCAGGAAAATTCAGCAACACCTCAAATAACTCTCTAAACTGTTTAGGAGCATAATGCTTAATCTCCTTCCTCCTTTTAGTGCGCATTTCTAGACGAATCAGATCAAATTGCCTCTTCATCACCTTCATCACCCATTCATACCTCCGCTCATCACAACCACCAAACTCCTTCACCTTCTTCTGCAACAGCTGAGTAGGATAATACAGTAAGTGCAAGAACTCTTGGAATTCACCCTCAAGCTCACCTTTGAATAATCGCTCCACCACTGGTCTAAGCCTACCAGAGGCATTATTGATCACATGCCTCAGCTTCCTAGCCTCCCCATGCACATCAGAGATCACATGCACCACACCTTTTGGCATTTCTAACTGAGCCTTCAAAGCTGCTATTTCAAAGACCGCTGACTCAGAAGTCGGAAATGTCTTAGATAAAACCTGATGTAATAAGTTGGGCATCATTTTACAAAACACAAATTTCCTACAAGCTCAACCCCCAATAGCGTAGCTGAACCCTATATGAACAAAATCCTCTACATCGCAAAAACTCCACGAAAATGGTTGACCCACAGCCATTCCTAGCTTAACACCCACATCCGCTCTGGCAGAAATGTCGGAATTTACAACATTGCAGGAGAGTTACAACCTAGCTCGATCGACTGCTAACACATACAATAATAACATCATGGCAAAACGTAGTAAGCGTTACATCAAGGCTGCTGAATTAGTGGACTCCACTAAGACATACGGCATCGAAGCCGCTGTTGAAATTCTCAAGAATTTCCCAGCACCAAAGTTTGACCCAACAGTCACTCTCTCTTTCAACATGGGCATCGACCCTCGTAAATCAGACCAAATGGTTCGTGGATCAGTTTCACTTCCAAACGGAACTGGTAAAGACGTTAAGGTAATCGTATTCGCAACTGGCGACGCAGCGAAAGCAGCTGAAGCAGCAGGCGCTAACGAAGTAGGCCTCGAAGAACTCATCAAAAAGGTTCAAGGCGGATACACTGACTTCGACGTAGCTATCGCTACTCCAAGCGCTATGACTGAAGTTCGTAAGATCGCTCGTGTTCTAGGACCACGTGGACTTATGCCTAACCCTAAGACAGGCACAGTTACTGACGACGTAGCTTCTGCTATCGACAAAGTTAAAGCAGGTAGCATCAACTACAAGCTAGACAAAAACGCAGTTATCGCAGCTGGAATCGGCAAAGCATCATTCACTCAGGCTAAAATCGTAGAAAACGCAACAGCGCTTCTCGAGTCTGTAGTTAAAGCTAAGCCAGCATCAGCTAAAGGTAACTACATCCAAAGCGTAACAATCGCATCATGCATGAACCCAGGCATCAAGCTTGAGGCTTCACTTTACGCACTTTAATTTTAACAATTTAACCAAGGAACAAATATGAATCCTGATAAGAAAATCATCATCGACGAGCTATTCGAAAGAGTAAACAGCTCACCATTCGTTCTAGTAATGGACTACACAGGCGTAACAGTGCCTCAGTTCTCTGAACTCCGTGACGAACTCCGTGAAGGCGGATCAGAGTGTCACGTTGCTAAGAATACTTACATGAGAGCAGCACTCGCAAACGCAGGTCTTCCTGACATCAGCGCTGAACTCATCGGCCAGACAGCATTCGTTACAGGTGACGGTGAAGTTACTGCAGCTGCTAAAGCAGTGAAAGCCTTCGCTAAGAAAGCTACAGACGTTAAACTCAAAATTGGTATCCTCGACGGTGAGGTAATCGACGAAGAGAAAATCAACGTTCTTGCTAGCCTTCCATCACGTGACGAGCTACTTGCTAAACTTCTCAGCGTTATCAACGAGCCAGGAACAAGTATCCTCCGTGCGATCAACGAAAAGAATGGCCTCACAGGCGACGCTTCTTCAGACGAAGAAGAATAAAAAATCTGATAAGATGGCCGCTTGAGGTAACTCTCGCGGCCTGATAACCAAACATTGGCTCCTCGTCGGAAATTCGGCTGAAACTCTGAAATGTCCCAGATGCCCTGGGTGCGACGAAACCTAAACACAAAACAAAATAGAAAATAATATTATGGCTGATCTAGCTAAAATCGCTGAAGAACTCGGCAAACTAACAATCATCGAAGCTGCAGAGCTCGTTAAGAATCTTGAAGAAGCATGGGGCGTTTCCGCCGCTGCTGCTGTAGCTGTTGCTGGCCCTGCTGGTGGTGGTGAAGCTGCTGAAGAGAAGACTGAATTTGACGTTGTTCTTGAAGAAGCAGGAAGCAACAAGATCCAGGTAATCAAGGCTGTTCGCGGCGTTGCTTCTGGTCTCGGTCTTGCTGACGCTAAGAAACTCGTTGAAAGCGCTCCTGTAGCTGTTGTCGAAGGCCTTCCTAAGGAAGCTGCTGAAGAAGCTAAGAAAGCTCTCGAAGACGCAGGTGCTAAGGTTGCTCTTAAGTAATCAACACCCTTTACAAGCATTTTAAGTAATGCAAAGCGGCTCAGTGCAAACTGAGCCGCTTTTTTTGCGCCCCTTAACCTCATATAAAGAAGAGCAAAAAATCACTTTAATGATAATCCACAACCTATTGAAGATTCCACACATCGCCAAAATCATAAGTAATTAAACATTAAGGAAACACAAATATCTTAATAACTGAACAGTAAGACTAAAGAGACAATCAGCCTGATTTAAATTGCCCGCTCATGCAAAAAAACAGTATACAACAAGTCATGAATTTTAAAAACATTTCACGCTTTGCATTAGCCCCACTACTAACAGTAACAGCTAGCGCTTCTATCACCCTCTCCTATAATGGCACCGACGCTGAAGGCGCTGGCGGATACACAAGACCCATCTTTACAGGTGCAGGCCAAACTATCTCTGATGATACAGGCGGTGGGGGAATTACTGTCACAGATGCAGGCAGTGGCAAAACAGTCCTAGGACTAGAGGCCCCCGCAGCAGCTACAGACATGTCTGGCCAACCTTATGGACCTTGGTCCTACTCTATCAATGCTCATTCGATCACCGGCACAGGTGCGATGTTTGGCTTCAACTCAAACACACCAGGAGCTTCATTCTATTTTATATTCCTAGCAAACGTTGGAGGAAATCTTCAAGCTAGTTATCAGACAGCCCCTGGTGCAGTCCAGGCAACTAGTAGCCAAAGCAACACTGACTTTGATTCTTTCTTAACTACGGTTGACTTGAGTGTCGCCCATGTCTTCACATTGGAATACACCAACGGAGTAAATGGCATCTATGATGGAGCGCTTGGTCAAGCTGACGTAGGCTCATCTAATGCTAACGATGACGTTGTTAACTTCTCAATTGACGGTGTGATTCAAGGCCAAGTATACGCTAGATTAGATTCGCCAGCATTAACAAATCAAGTATTCTTCGGGTCTGATGCCAGTAGCTCACTAGGCACAATCACTGTAACAGAAGCAACCGCAATATTTGCCACTGTCCCAGAGCCATCTTCAGCTATTCTAGCTGGCTTAGGCTGCTTAGGCCTACTATTCAGACGCAATCGCTAATCCATCATACTTTTAGCTGCTTCTTTTCGCATAACGTGATTACATTTAGTTCATGCAGCTTCTTTTCATAAAACTACTAGGCTTAATTAGCCTAGTAGTTTTTTTTGGTATCCAGGCAATTGATTTCGAAGCTCTCAGCTACGACGATCAGATGTATGTCTTCGACAATCCAAAGGTGCTATCAGGATTATCAATCGATAACACCAAGTGGGCATTAACTGAAACAGGTGGCACAAATTTATGGCATCCTCTTACCTGGATGTCTCACCAACTAGACGTCACGCTCTGGGGACCAGATGCAAAGTCCCACCATGCAGTAAATTTACTACTCCATGGATTGAATACAGTTGTCGTATTTTTTCTCCTCCTAAAAATCACAACCAGCAAATGGCTGAGCCTTTTCATCGCGGCTCTTTTTGCAGTCCACCCTCATGCAGCTGAAGTCGTAGGCTGGATATCAGAACGCAAGGAACTGCTTTCATCATTATTCGGCCTATCATGCTTGCTATCATGGACTCACTCCTTAGAGACAAATAAAAAGCAATATTACTGGCTCAGCCTTACTCTAATGTTCCTCGCCTGCCTCTCTAAGCCATCCATGGTCGTAATACCAGGAGCCCTCATCATGCTCTCATTCTGGCATGGGCACAAACTCGGAACTAAGACCGACTATAAAACACTACTTATACGTATACTCCCTTTCTGCATTCTCGCCTGCGCCTGCGCATACATTGCTATTTCCGTTCAAGCCTCTGGAGACTTCGGCAGACTCGCTGGACAACTCCCCCTCTCAAAAAGAATCGCCTTTCTACCACATGTTATAGGACACTATCTCGCATCCACATTCTCCCCCAACGATCTAAAGCTTTTCAATCTATATCCTACTACCACCCCGTCCTTATGGTGGAGCATCATCCTATGGGGAGGTGGCGTAGCTGTCATCGCACTCTGCCACAGACTAAAACTCCACTTACCCCTTTTCGGCATAGGATGGTTTCTTTGCTTTTTACTCCCCGTAATGGGCTTCATCCCTGTTAGCGAGCATTACGTAGCATCTCGCTATGCCTACATTCCTCAAATCGGCTTATTTATCGCAGCAGCTGGCATCATTCACCATTTCCTCCTTAAAAAGAATAATGCCACACTATTCAATTTAGCAAAACTAGCTTCCGTAGCGAGCATCCTACTACTAACCATCCTCGGTCATCGACAACTTTCATATTGGAAAGACGGTATCACCCTATTCTCACATGAAGTAAAATTAACTCCAAAAGACCAAAAGGCATGGATACAGCTAGGAATATCACTCGGCTCAAAGAATCACATCAACGAGTCTATACAAGCATTCCGCACAGCTGCCACTCTACCTGGAAATAAATACGCCGCTCACACTAACTTAGCCCTCCAACTCTATAAGCAAGGTGACTTGAAATCAGCAGCCGCGTCATTTGAAATCGCCACACAAGCCAACCAAATAGACTCCAGCTTAGCGCATCGCATGCTAGCCAATATCCACTTTAAACAAAAAAGGATAGACCAAGGAATCAAAACACTCCGAGAAGCACTGCTACTCTTCCCTAATGACCCCGCCATGATCTCAGACTTGGCCACTGCTTTAGGTTTAATAAAACATCAATACAAAGAGTCCATTGACCTCTTCAAGAAAGCTAGAATTCTTGACCCAAACTCAACTCTCATACAAGCAAACGAAGCCAAGGTCATCAGAAAGATGAAAGCAGCTCACAGATAAAACACCCTATTTAGCTAAGCATCAACTAACTTAGCCCCCATAGACTACTGAATTCTTCCCATTAACAGGAGCCCAGCGCCCCTTATTGAGACTCCTCACCAATAAACTTAGAATTATTCTAAAAAAGGCTTGCACAGAGCATCAGCATGACTACGTTTCGTCACCGATGAAAGCCAACGACCAACAACTTCAAGTCCCCGGACTGCGCATGACCAAGCAGCGCAAAGAAGTTTACCGTGCTCTCATGGAAAATGCTGACCACCCCACTGCTAGCGAGCTCTATGAGACCATGCAGAAGTCTAATGACCCTATGTCTCTAGCCACAGTATACAACTGCCTAGAAGCCCTCGTAGAGCACGATGCTATCAAGCAGGTAAACGTCGACCGTAACCCTACCAGATACTGTCAGAACGCAGCCCAGCACGGCCACTTTCACGATCAGAACACAGGAACGATCCACGACATCAATTTCAAACCAGGAACACAACTCACCGACATTCTCGACCTCCCAGAAGGAACAGAAATCACCGACTTCGAAATAACTATTAAAGGGCGACTACCGTAGCCCTATTGGAAGTTTGAGATTTGTAATTTGAGATTAACACGAGCTCCACTCACTCAATAACAAACCTCAAACTTCACCAAAGACTCACAACACAACAACCAGCAATAATCGGACGCAGTCCGCACCCAATCTCAAATATCAAATTACAAATATCAAATTATTATGAGCATCATCATCAAAGATCTACACGCTAAAATTGGCGACACAGAAATCCTCAAAGGCCTCAACCTAGAAATCCCTAAAGGCGAAGTTCACGCTATCATGGGAGTTAACGGATCAGGTAAATCAACACTTTCTAAAGTAATCGCTGGTCATGACGACTACGAAGTAACAGCTGGATCTATCGAGATGGACGGCGAAGACCTCCTAGAAATGGATGTAGACGAGCGTTCACGTGAAGGCGTTTTCCTCGCATTCCAGTATCCAATGGAAATCCCAGGAGTATCTAATGCTAACTTCATCCGTGCAGCACTTAACTCACGTCTTCCAGAAGGCGAAGAGCTAGACGCAGTGGCTTACTACAAGAACCTTTACGCTAAAATGGACGCCCTCGAAATGGACCGTTCATTCACAGCAAGAGCAGTCAACGAAGGCTTCTCAGGTGGTGAGAAAAAGCGCAACGAGATCCTCCAGATGTCAATGCTAGAGCCAAAATACTGTATACTCGACGAAACAGACTCAGGCCTAGACATCGATGCTCTCAAAGTAGTCTCAAAAGGAGTCAACATGCTCCGCACAGAAGACCGTGGATTCCTAGTGATCACTCACTACCAGCGTCTCCTCAACTACATCAAGCCAGACGTAGTGCACGTTATGTATGACGGCGTAATCATCAAGTCAGGCGGACCAGAACTAGCACTAGAGCTAGAAGAAAAAGGCTACGATCACCTTAAGCCAGTTACTGCGTAACTGGAATTTGAGATTTGTGATTTAAAATTTGAGATTAATAGTGAGCTTCGCTCAACCTAAAAGAATATGACTTACGAGAAATTCGAAGACCTTCCAGTTTGGCAAGAAGCAATGCTTCTTGCGGAAGGTGTCGATGATCTCTTAAGACAAATTCCGAAAGAGCAGCTCTCATACTCAAAGCGTGATCAGATAGACCGGTCTTCGCTCTCAGTTTCTAATAACATTTCAGAAGGCTTCGAAAGAGGAACCACTCCTGATCTACTCAAATTCATCTACATAGCTAGAGGCTCATCTGCCGAAACAAGATCCATGCTGATCTTCATCCTAAGACGCCCCTATTTATCACAATTCAAAGAAGCAGCCCAGAAGCTCAAAGAAATCACCACAAGTTGCAGCAAACAACTAAGAGCCTGGGCAGCACATCTCCAGCAATCAGACATCAAGGGCCAAAGGCACTTAAACAACCACAAGTAACCGGACACAGTCCGCTCTTAATTTCAAATCTCAAATTACAAATCTCAAATCATTAAAATTATGGAAATTGAAGACATTTCAACATCATCAGTAGTTTCTGAACCACAGGTAATCGATCAAGAAACCGCAGATGCCATCGCCATCGATGACAACTCTAAGGGCGACTTCCGCTACCCTGAGGATCACAAATACGATGCAGGTGTAGGACTCAACGAAGACACCATCCGATACATCTCTAAAGTCAAAAAAGAAAAAGACTGGATTCTAGAAATGCGCCTCAAAGCTCTAGAAGTCTTCTTCGCAAAGGCTATGCCTACTAACTGGGCTACAGAAGATCTTAACAACATCGAGTTCGACAAAATCCGCTACTACCTAGCGAACGGCCAACGCCCAACTCGTAGCTGGGACGAAGTTCCTGACGACATCAAAGAAACATTCGAACGCCTAGGCATCCCACAGCAAGAGCGAGCATTCCTCGCTGGTGTAGAAGCTCAGTTCGACTCAGAAGCTGCTTACTCTAACGTTAAAGAAGCTCTCACTGAACAAGGTGTCATCTTCGTAAACTCCACTGAAGGACTCCGTGAGCACGAAGAAATCTTCCGCCCATACTTCGGTAAAGTAATTCCTACTGGCGACAACAAGTTCTCAGCACTCAACTCAGCAGTATTCTCTGGTGGTTCATTCATCTACGTCCCTAAGGGCGTAAAGGTAAAGCAGCCACTTCAAGCATACTTCCGTATCAACTCCGAAAACTTCGGTCAGTTTGAGCGCACACTCATCATCGCTGATGAAGGTTCAGAAGTTATGTATATGGAAGGCTGCACAGCTCCTAAATTCGAGACAGCTACTCTCCACTCAGCAGTGGTAGAACTCGTTGCTCTCAAAGGTGCTAAAATCCAATACGTAACAGTTCAGAACTGGTCATCTAACGTCTTCAACCTCGTCACCAAGCGTGGCATCGCACACGAAGACGCTGAGATCCGCTGGATCGACTGTAACATCGGCTCAAGACTCACCATGAAATACCCTGGCGTAGTCATGAAAGGCGAGCGTGCTCGTGGAGAAGTAATCTCCATCGCACTAGCGAACGACGGACAGCACCAAGACACCGGCGCTAAGATGATCCATGCGGCTGACAACACCACGTCAAACGTAGTTTCTAAGTCCATCTCAGTAGGCAAAGGCATCTCCACATACCGTGGACAAGTTCACATTCCTAAGCACCTCAAAGGTTGCAAGAACAACACAGAATGTGACGCCCTACTCATCAACTCTAGCTCACAGACCGACACCTACCCTGCTATCACAGTCAGAGGAAATCAACACGTCACTCAGCACGAGGCATCAGTATCACAAGTCTCTGAAGACATGCTCTTCTACATGCAGCAACGCGGACTCTCCGAGACCCAAGCCATGTCACTAGCAGTCAACGGATTCGTCAACGATCTAGTCTCTGAATTCCCAATGGAATACTCAGTAGAACTAAAACGCCTCATCGACCTCGAAATGGAAGGATCAGTTGGGTAACAACCCATTTGAAATTTGAGATTTGTAATTTGAAATTAACACGAGCTTCGCTCAATCCATTTCGATCTGGTAAAGCCAGCAATCAATCTCAAATTTCCAATCACAAATCTCAAATCATCACAGCATGTCCACATCAGCAACATTTAAAGAATCTGGCGAAGCCAGCACTCAATCTCAAATTTCCAATCACAAATCTCAAATGGTCTCCATTACATCTCAACAATCACCAATGCTCCCAGACGCACCGCAGTGGTTTCAGGAACTTCAAACAACCGCTTGGGAGACCTACCAAAACACACCTGCTCCTACTCGTAAGATGGAGACATGGAGATTTGGTGACCTCAAGCAACTCAACCTTGATAACTTCGTCCCAGCGGCAGAAGTAGACACAGACGACATCGAGCTAGAGCTCAACGGACTAGAAGAAGCAGCCGCACAGTTCATCTTCTCAAACGAAGACACAGTGCACGCTGAAGCAGACCTTCCAGAAGGAGTAATCTGTCTCCCACTCTATGACGCTCTCCTCGAGCACAGCACGCTCATTCATCAGCACCTACTCAAGCAAGACGTTAAACTAGGTTCAGAGAAATACGCAGCACTCCATGCAGCCAACCTCACTAACGGACTCTTCGTTTACGTTCCTAAAGGAGTCGAAATCGAAAAGCCAATCGAAGCCTACCACATCGTAGCAGGCGACAACGCAGCCATTTTCCCACACACCCTCATCATCTGTGAGGACAATGCGAAAGTAAGCGTAGTCGACTACTTCGTCAGCGCAGACAACGGCACTCAGCTTGTTGTAGCAATGAACGATCTCGTGGCTGTCAATGGATCTCAGCTCAGTTACCTTGCTGTCCAAGACCTAAACCTCGACTCCAAGATCATCCAGATCGGCAGCACCACTGTTGACCGCGATGCTCGTGCCAAATCATTCGTCCTCAACGTAGGCGCATCATGGGCACGTAACGAGTCATACAGCACACTTGCTGGCAAAGGCGCACACTCAGACATGCTATCGCTCAACATCCCTACAGGCGACCAGAAGTATGACCAGCGCACATTCCAGCACCATGCATCAGCTTACACATACTCAGACCTCCTCTACAAGAATGCACTCTATGGTAAATCCAAGACAACATTCTCTGGACTCATCGCAGTAGACGAAGGCGCTCACTACACAGACGCCTACCAGACCTGCCGTAACCTCCTCATGGAAGACACCACTGAGGCGAACTCCATGCCTGGCCTACAGATCAACGCTGACCAAGTCAAATGCTCACACGGATCAACTGCTTCAGCTATTAGCGACGAAGAAATCTTCTACCTACAAGCACGCGGTATCCAGCCAAAGCAAGCAAGACAGCTCATCGCAAGAGGCTTCTGCATCCAAGTCATCGAACGCCTAGAAAACGAGAAACTAGAAGACCTAGTCCTCAACTTCCTAGACGAGAAGTTCAGCACTATTGCATAGCATTGAACTTCATTGGAAATTTGAGATTTGTAATTTGAGATTACTAGCTCGAGTCTAACCTTTATCAGCCCAAGGCCTAATAA
>CAKZNV010000132.1 GCA_937132085.1 uncultured Rubritalea sp.
GTGGAATCAGAGATTTAGACTACCTATACGCTCGATTGAGGTATGAGTCGATCATGCTTCACGTGTGAAGAACCATATTTATCAGGCAAACCGCCAACACTATTATAGCATGTTGGGTTGAAGATGACTATTACTGTATTGATTCTTTACATAGCTTTAAAATTACAGATAAAAAATACTCTTATCCTGTGTTACTTGCATATTTAAATTCTAAATTAGCTGGATACATCTATCAACTAATGACTCATGAAGTTGGGAAGGTTTTTTCACAAGTTAAATTGAACAAGGTAAGAGCTCTACCCATACCTGTTTTAAACGCTGAGAATTTGAATCTAGTAAATAACTTAGATGAATTAGCAAAATCATTGCTTAGACTTAAAAGTGACAATGCTTTGTCGTCTGATCAAATCAAATATCAGGCGGTAACCCTAGAAGCTGAGATAGATAAACTCGTTTATGAACTCTACGAGCTAACAGAAGAAGAAATCGCCATTATTGAGGCTTCTACGAGTAAAGAAGCGATAGCCAAGCCACAAAAGAAAGTGATAGGAATTAAGGAGGATTGGAGAGACGCAGCGTTTACCTTACTTAACCCTACTAGAGAAAAGATTACACCAGACCTCTATAAGGGAGCTATCTGGCCAGAGCTCATACGCCAATTTGGTGCCAGAGTAGCATTTAGCACATTTAGGAAGGCATATTGGTTACTGATGAAACCATCAGAGCTAGAAAAAGAAGGAAGTAAACACGCACCTGAAATTAGTAAGACATGGTGGCAAGCTCGTGAAAACCAACTCGAAGTTGACTACTTTTTTGATATGCTAAAAGGCTCCACAAAATTAGGTAATATCAAGCTCTGGGAAGAAAACGGAGTTCAATACATTAGCTGGCTAAAGAAAGATCAAGATGAATGCCCATATCCAAGTGTCGTAGATGATGCTCGTATCGCTCTATTAGCAGCCGATCTATGGGAAGACCAAGTGACAGAGGCAGAGATAATACAAATAGCTAAGATCTTTAAACAACTCAAAACCGCCTAAAGCATGAACGCCATACAGACGACCTTTGAAAATGAACTTGCTAGGCAGATTTCCGCACAAGAAAATATATCTGAACCAGCATTATGGTTCAAAGAACTTAAGCTGGTTAAACAACTCAAGTCTGTATCGGTATCGAGCAACTTAATCCGTGAGTTCAGTTTCAATACAGGACTAAACATTCTCTGGGCAGAGCCTGAAAAAGCGGATGAAAATGCAAATCTCTATAACGATAGCTTTGCTGGTCACTCTACAGGAAAAACCCTATTCTGTCGTATCCTACGCTTCATATTGAACGAATCTAACTATGGCTCAGCAGAACTTCAGGAGCACGTGAAAGCCACCTTCGATAGTCTATGGGCTGTTTCCGAAATTCGTCTGAACCAGCAATCATGGTTAGTGGGAAGAAACCTTGCTATCACTTCTGAACATTTTGCAATTCAGACTTCAAACCTCTCGATTGGTAACATCCTGGAAAGCCCACCAGAATTTGAAGGCTATAAAAACTTCACGAAAGAATTAGAAAGCTTATGCCCTCCAAGTCTCCAGAACATCTATCCAGATGAATCATGGAAGCATCTTATACCTTGGATCGCTAGAGATCAGGAGGAACGCTTTGCTTCAATTATAAGTTGGCGCTCTTCACTCAGTGAGGCTGATAACCCTAGGACGACAAAGGATGATAGGCATCTTATTTTAAGAGCGATGTTGAAAATCTTAGATGAGGATGAATACACAACCAGAAAAACGATAGATAAGCTCAATGAGGAGAACCGAGCAATTGAGGCGAATCTGCCCTTCAAACGGAGGCTTCTAGAGCAAGCCAAAGGCAGAGTAAATACGCTCTATCCTAAAATACCTAAACTCACTCTAGAGCGTGCTGATCTAGAAGCTGATAAAAGTCATGTCACTAAACAACGTGAAATAAGAGAAGAATCACTAGAGCATTTCGAAAGCCTTCCTGAACATGAGGACGTAAAACAAGCACGCGAAGATCTTCAAATGGAGATTAGTCTAAGAGACATAAACAAAAACCGTATCACATTTTTAAAGAAAGAAATTCCTAATCTTGAGAAACGGGCAAAAGAGAAGCTAATCTCTGTAAATCGTTTTAAAACAAGGGGGCTACAAGATCCATCTAGAATTGAAAAAAATTGGTGTCCCAATAGTTATCAAAAAGCCTGTGATGAAGGATGTGTAGAAGATCATGAAATCGGTGAGAACACCATACTGTCTGAACTCGAGGCAGAGGCTGAAGAACTCAATAGAAACTATGAAGCTAAAAAAGCAGATTTAGCAAAGTTAGAATCTCAAATAGATCAGTTCGAAGCAAAAATTGTAAAGAAAAGGGAAGCTCTTCAAACTACAATAAAAAAACATCCAAGCCCAGCAACCAAGATACAACAACAAATCGATAAACTAGAATTACTGGAAAGTTATTTAGAGGAAGAAATAGAGTCCGCCTCAAATGTAAGACGTGATTCTAAGGCGCTTGATGAGAACCACAAAGAACTTGAAAAGAATAATGCAGAACTCAAGCAGTATAAAGAAGAAGCGAATGATAAACTAAAAGTCTTCTCAGATATTTTCGGAGACGTGACTCGTGCAGTGGTTGGATCATCCATAAAAGGTTCAGTAATTCTCACTAAGTCTTCTGGTCTCAAACCAAGAATTGAAAAGAAACGAGAACTTGGTGGAGCCGCTATGGAAACAGTGAAAACGATTGCGTTTGACCTCGCTTCAATGATCCATAGTGCTGAGGGAAATGGCTTTCATCCTCGCTTCTTAATCCATGATGGACCCAGGGAATCAGATATGGCTCAGGTAATGTATGAACATTTCTTCCGTTACATGCAAAAGCTGGAGCAAGAGTTTCCAGAAGATTCAATTCCATTTCAATATATACTAACCACAACAACCCCACCACCTCTAGGAATGAGAGAAAACACAAAATGGTTATTAGGAGAAAAACTAAGTGGTAAAGATGAATCTGGACGCTTGTTGAGGCAGGATTTTTAGATCCTTATTTTCTATGCTTATTGTTGTTTTTGTCGAGCATATGTTTTCTTTGAACATTGAAAGCGCCAGACTTAAATTGGTTTGTTATGCCGATGACGGATCAGGCTCTGATATTTGAAACCGTTATTTATATCCCGTCTAGGGAAAAGGTAAATGAGTGTTGTAACAATTCCGATATGAATGAGATTGAGAGTAATGAGAATATACAAAAGACTGAGTATCCTAGACATTGGCTGAAAAAGTATAACCCAGAACTTATGCTTGAGCCAAAAAGAGAGGTGAATGATCCATTCAACTCCACAAGGCACTGATCGGCACAGCCCACATGTTTTCTCCGAAGGAGACGGTGTGCTCGCCTGTGTAGAGGACGATGCCGGTGAAGGCCTTATCTTTTGCCATTCGCTCTTTGAACCATTTGAGGTGCTTGAAAGAATCTTTGCTGACTGCTGAGCCGGCTTTGACTTCGATACCTAGGATGCCGCCGTCTTCGTGCTGGATGATGAAGTCGACTTCACGTTTCTCACGGTCACGATAGTGATACAGATCATATTCATCATCGTCTGCGGTGAGAATGGCGATGAGCTGGGTGTAGACGTAGCTCTCGATGAGTTTGCCATTTAGTGAGCCATCGAGACGCACTTTCTGAGGAGTCCAGCCGAGCAGTGAGGTCATGAGACCAGTGTCTACGAGGAACATTTTCTCCTGCTTACTAACACGGTCGTAGTCGGTGCTGTGCCAGGCTGGGATACGGTCGATGATGAAGAGAGTTTCTAGAGCATTAATGTAGTTTTCTACAGTAGGTCGAGTGACGGAGAGCATCTGGCCGATATTGGAAACGTCCATGTATTTAGACGACCACGCGGCGAGAACTTCTACCAGTTTACGGATGCTGTCCTTTCGTCTTATCTGAGCAATGTCCTTGAGATCTCTATCTAAAATGGCGTTGATGTAGTCCAGATGCCAGCGCTTCCTTTCTTTCTGAGACTTCTTACTGAGGGCTTCTGGGTAGCCACCTTTGAAGGCTAGCTCTAGGTAGTCGTCTTTAGTGAGTTGACTAGATTTAGTGAATTTCTGCTGTAGAGCATTACGTAGGAAATCTGGTTTCGATCCAGCTATCTCCCCTTGAGCGAGTGGCTTGAGAGCTATTTTCCTAACTCTGCCTGCTAGGGATTCATTGACGCTGGGAAGTGACTGTATATTCGCTGATCCTGTGAGCAGGAATCTCCCCGAGTCTTGGTTTTCATCCACGTCTTGCTTGATGGCTAGGAGCAGTCTCGGTGCTCGCTGGATCTCATCGATGATCATGAGCTGCTCATCATGGCTTACGAAGCTTTTAGGATCATTCAGAGCTGAGTCTAGTAGAGTGATGTCATCTAGCGTGTAATAGATCGGGTTCAGATCATTCTTAGCAAGTGTCTGGCTGAGCTGTTTAGCCAGAGTGGTCTTACCACACTGGCGAGCGCCTTCTAGCAGTATCACACGTCTGTGCTCTAGTGCTTGGATGATGCTTTGTTCTTGCCAACGTCTGTAGTTCATAGGTTTAGAGGATGTATTTATCTCCCGCTATATTTAAAGTAGAAACCCCGCTAAAGTCAAACTATAATACCCGCTATTTTATAAATACAAACCCCGCTATTACTATAATAACAAACCCGCTATTTTTAAAGTATAACACCCGCTATTTTTAAACTACAAACACGCAAATAACTAACGATCAACCAATTAGCCGCCACTTGAAAACAACCTTAAAATAGACTAAAAAAGCCGTTCTGGATTTCTCCAGAACGGCCTTGAAATTATTGTATGAATCTAAAGATTACTTAGCGTTACGCTCAGCAGCTTCTTTGATCACTCGCTCAGAGATGTTCTTAGGACATGGCGCATATTGTGCGAATTCCATTGAGAACTGTCCACGACCTGAAGTCATTGTTCTGAGGTCACCGATGTATCCAAACATCTCTGAAAGAGCTGCCTCTGCCTTGATGCGAACACCAGTAGGAGTAGTCTCTTGCGCTTGGATCATTCCACGGCGACGGTTAAGGTCACCGATAACATCACCAACGTGGTCTTCAGGAGTGAATACGTCGAGCTTCATGATAGGCTCAAGAATCTGTGGTCCAGCTTTAGGGATAGTCTGACGATATCCACCTTTAGCAGCGATCTC
>CAKZNV010000133.1 GCA_937132085.1 uncultured Rubritalea sp.
ATAGCGCTTCACCTAGATGATCATGAGTTCGGCGCAGAGATGCTCCGCTGTGCAGGCGTCAAGGTGCTGTTCCAGTGTGATCTGTCTAGATAGAGCTTAGTTAGAGATTACGCGTTCCTTTAAGCCGAGGTCGATGCTTTGAGGGTTAAATGACAGCGATGTGCTGTAGATGTTTGATCGTTCTGTCGACTAGTGGTTTCTTCATCAGTGCTATCTTACGCTCATTCCAAGATGCTGTTGAACTCCAGTTTTTAATAGCATGATAGACTTTTTCTAGGTCATAACTTTTCACTTCCTTCGTTACGATCCAGTGGACTGTGGCAAGAAGTTCCATGCCAAATGGGGTTTCAAAACCGTCAATGAGGCGACTTAACGCAGGGAGTCTGTCGAGTGTTTCTGAGTCTTCCTTTAAACAATCATCAGCTTCAGTAATTACACCATCGGTAAGAGCCAAGTTCATGTCAGATGTATCATGATCTCCCACTCCTTTGATGAAGTGTCCATCAATTGCATTTAGAACATGTCTGAGGTTGTCAGCATAGGGGCCAAATTGATTCTTAGTGTAGTTTAACCTTAAAGGTTGTCCTAATTCTTGAGCGAAATAACATAGTTTCTGAATCTCAATTTTACTCAGTGAATAGTTTAACTGACTATATGATTCAATGAGTTTCACAAGAACTGCTCTACCAGTGGTCATTTTAGGACGCTTTGTTTTCACTACCATGTCCATGGCTTGAGGAGCTCCAGCGGGAGGGTAAATGTAGATGTTAATCTCTTCGCCAAGATCCTTCAGGTAATGCTGCAATTTTTCAGAAATCATTTTCCACTCAAGCCCTCCATTACCACATCCCAGTGGAGGTATAGCGATAGATTTAATGTTATGCTGCTTGATCGTTTCGACGAGTGCGACTAAGCCGGCATCAATATATTCTATCTTAGATTTACTTCTCCAGTGATCTTTGGTGGGGAAGTTAATGATATAATGAGGCTTCTCAGCGATCTGACCACGTTCGAATACATGCATCATACCTGGACGTAGCTTTTTTGCATCACATAGCTTCTTGTATTCTTTAAATGCAGTAGGCCATTTCTTTTTAAACTGTAGAGCAATACCTTTACCCATCACACCAACGCAGTTCACTGTATTGACGAGTGCATCAACGTCTGCTTTAAGTAAGTCTCCTGATGTTATTTTAATGCTCATGTTAATAATACCATTCTGGTTTAATCAATACCTTAAGCTCGCTACCATGTGCTTGTAAAGTAGCTTCTACTGCTTCTTTCATAGTCCTATTGCTTACTGCGATTGTCTCAATAGCTTCGATGTCTAGTTGCTGATGAACTAAGAATTCAGCCTGCCTGACTTCCATTCTGTAGATCCATGTGGGATGTGCTGCATCAGAGCGGTCTTGCCAATATTTAGAAAATCCATCTAGTGTGGGAGGTTCGAAAAAGAGTGACCATTCGATCTCCTCTAGGTCTGATAGTTGATTAAAGCTCTGAGCGTGGGTTAAAATAGCATGGCGATCATAAAATAGATACTGGTGATTTGCAGCTACATTTTGAGCGGTTGTGCAGAGATAAATGATTTCCTCTTGTGGAGAAGCGTCTGCGTGAGTTCCTTTATAGTTGCAAAAAAGCATTGGCGAACGTGGAGCAAAATAGAAGGGAACGTAGTCGTGTAAATTTCCAGCTGGTGGCAGGGGAACTAGTGTTGCCGCACGTCTTCTCTGCACATCTTCATTCGCTATCGTATGTATTTTTTCCGCTTTGATTGCATTCTTGGGGTAGAGATTGCCGTCACTCAGGATAGATTCTAGGTTTCCCACATGCGTAATGTGAAATAGCTTGGTTCTTGTGAGCTGGTCAGTGGGTATCATCTGCGCTGTGTAGACTACTGATCAATTTCTAGTTTAGGAAGGTTATTCACTATCTTTTGGATATCTAGCTAGAGGGTGACATGGCATAATGTCTATCGGAGGAGATTGCTGTTGGCTAGTAGGAAAAGTGGGTAGACTAGAAATGTAGTTCGTTGTTTACTGTTAGGAGTGATGATTTAGAATCACACTTCTAACAGGGCGAGTGTGTCTGGGGTGCTGGGTGATTGGGTGGAGGTTTCGAGGATGTAGAATTGGTGGCCCATGATGGTGGGGTGGGTGAGGGTTTGGAACTGGCGGATGCTTTTCATGGCTAGTTGCTGCTGCTGGGGGCTTGCGTCTTCGTCAGTTAGTTCGTTTTCTAGCTGGATGAGCCAGTCTCTGGCATGGGTGGTGAGGTAGTGGCTCTGGGCTGAAAAGTGGGTGAGGTAGTGGTCTGCGTTGAGGTAGGAATTAGCAAGCTGGGTGAAGTCAACGTGTGCGGTGATGTCTTTGAGTCCCGGTAGATCTAGCGGTGCTTCGTCGGCCTGATGCTGGTGGTAGCAGCGGAGGGTTCCGGTGGATCTGGATGGTTGGTAGTAGGCGCTATGGGTGTGACCGTAGTCTATGGTGATGGTGGTGGAGTGCTGGAGTGCATTACGAGCAGCTTGGGTGAATGAGTCTATGGCTGGGCGGTATTCTGTCTGGTAGCCCTCGGGTAAATCTTGTGGAAGTGTCTGAGTGAATGCTTCTAGCTCTGGGCTGAGATTTTCTGAGAGGATGAAGGTGAGTTCATCATTTTCTACAGTGACTAGACGTTCGTTCCATTGGTTATTCTGTAGCTGTAAGAGGTGGACTGGGAAGGCGTCGATGAGTTCATTGCTGATGATGATGCCTTGGGTTTCTGAGATTTCAGCTAGCTCGGTATGGTGGGTGAGGCGGTCTTGATGATTTTTTAGGGTGTTGAGTTGTGAGAGCTTAGCTGCTTCTAGGTGCTCGGCGATGTGGTAGCGGAGCTGAGTGTAGAGATTAGGGAATTGTTGTTGGATGGTGTCGAGTATGTCTTTCGCGAGTTGTCCGCTGTTGGCGCCGATTTCTATGAGGTGGAAGGGGGCAGCTTGGTTGAAATTTGGCTGATTTTCCCAGAGTGAATGAATGCGGTGAGCGAGGATGATGCCGAAGCATGAGCCTACGCTGACGCTGGTGAAGAAGTCGCCAGATTTGCCTACATTTTGCTGACCACGGGTGTAGTATCCTAGCTCTGGGTGGTAGAGAGCCAGTTGCATGTATTGGGCAAAAGAGATGTCTCCATGCTCTGCGATGCAATGTTTTACGTGAGATTGTAATCTGAGGGTTGCGTCTTGGGCTATCTCAGAGTATAGATTGGTTAGTTCGGTAGGCATAGTGGTCTGCTGAGAATAAAACATTATTGCTCATGGGCTGGAAGAAGTTTAACTCTCGAAGAAAAGTTCGCAAGAAATCATTATTTCTGCGGAAGTGGTTTTTGATGTTCTGTGGCACAGGTTTTTTGCTTCTCGTGATCGCTGTTTTGATCGCTTATTTCTGGTCGGCTAAATTTAGAGAACGTGCTAATAATAATACTCTGTATGATCTAGCTGATATTAACGAGATCGAGCAACCGAATAAAATTTTAGATAGATCGAATAGAGAAGTAGGCAGAATTTTCTCTGAGAACCGAGATCCAGTTCCTGTGGAAGATGTTCCGCAAATTTTGATAGATACGTTGATTGCGGCGGAGGATGCAAGATTTTTCAGTCACGATGGTTATGATGTTAAAGGTATTGTCAGGGTGGCGAAGGAAGAGATATTCCAAGGTGGTAGTAAGTCTGGTGGAGCGTCGACTCTGACTCAGCAGCTAGCTCGAAATGCTTACCATCTGCAGGATGAGGCAAATCGTAGAGAGGAGAGCACGCATGAGCGCAAGGTGGTGGAAATCTTCCTAGCGATGAGAATCGAGGAAGAATATACGAAGCATGAAATCTTAGAATTCTACCTAAACAGGGTGAACTTTGGTGGCGGTTATCACGGTATCCGTTCAGCTTCATTAGGTTATTTCGGTAAAGAGCCTAGAGATCTTGAGGTGCAGGAATGTGCGTCGCTAGTGGGGGCAATTCGTAACCCAGCTGTCTTTTCTCCAACAAGATTTAACAAGAATGAGAAGGGTGAGCGAGAGCAAGGTTATCAGAATATGCAGGTGAGAAACCGAGTTCTTTATAGAATGTCTGTCGAGGGTATGATCACTGAGGCTGAAGCTGCTGAATATCAAAAGAGGCCATTGGGGCTGAATCCTAAGCCTATTCAGCGAGGAACTTCACATTTTCATGATCGTGTGGATGAGAAATTCAAGGAATTGCTGAAAGATAACAATATAAGTGAGTCGGATTTAGCGAAAGGTGGATTTAAAATCTTTACCAGTATTGATAAAGATATTCAGGATAAGCTGGAGAGTAAGATCAGAGAAAATCTAGCGAGAGTAGAATCCAGAGAGGGCTACGCTCATGCTAAGAAGCGAGACTACGTGCGCACAGAAGACAGTGTGCCAAAGTATTTGCAAGGTGCTGGAATGATGATAGATCACCATACAGGGGAGATCCTTGCCTACGTAGGTGGTAGAGATTTCACGGATTCACAGTATGACTTTATTCAGTCAGGTAAGAAGCCATTAGGGACTGCGTTTTTCCCCTTTATCTATGCATCTGCTTTAGAAAATGGCATGAATAGCTCGGAGAAATTGATCGATGAAGCAATGGATAACCGCCGCGTGATGATCAATGGTGTGGAAGGTGTGCTCGGAGAATGGGGCAATGAAGTGCTAGATCCACGCTATGAAGGAAGTATATCAATGCGCCGAGCTTTGGCTGCCTCTAAAATAGCGGCAACTGTGCGCCTCGGACGTAAAGTGGGCTTAGATAAAATTTGGAAAACAGCTGAGAAGTTTGGTTTTGAAAGACCGAAAGGGAGATTGCTCAATAAGACCTTACTTGGTGCTGAGGAGGCTTCGCTGGAAACGGTCGTCCGTGCTTATGGAGTGTTCGCTGAGCAAGGAATGGAACAGAAGGAATTAGTGTGGATTACTAGGATTGAGGATGCTGATGGGAATGAAGTTTATAAATGGGAAGGCAAAGGGAAAACTGAACAAGTGATTGATCAATCAAGCGCATTTCTAGTGCATACAATGCTGGAAGACGCTCTAAAAACCGGTAGCGGGATGTCTCTGTATGAAGGAAAAGGGAAGAGTTTATTAGGTGATTTTTCAGGCGCTGGTAAGACTGGCACAACGAGTGATTTTAGTAATCATTGGTTCGCTGGGTATAATGATCGAGTAACTTGTGCTCTCTGGACTGGTTTTTATGAAGGGTCACTGACCGAAATTTACCCTGAGGCATTTAGTAAAGACACGATTATGCCAGCGTGGATAGATACGATGGCAGTAGCTCAGAAGAAGTTTGGTGATGATAAGATTGCGATGCCTAAGGATATTGTGAAACTCAGGATTTGTAAGCATTCAGGTAAGCTAGAGACTAAGTCGTGTGAGGAGTTTAAGCACAATCTGGTGACTGGAGAGAAGAGTTATGTAAGCACTGGCTACGATGAGTATTTTCAGAGATCAAAGCGTCCTAGAGGCTCATGCCCTGTGCATGGAGCGAGTTTAGGCAATTTTCATGACATTGATTTTGGTTCTGGTATGACAGCGATGGAGAGGTTGAATACAGTGCCGATTAAGCCTCAGGAGCCAACACTTATCGGAGAAGATCCTTATAAATCCGAGGCGCCAGTTTACGCTCCGCAGGAGAAAAATCTATACATGGTCGGACGAGGCCTAAATTCGTTGGATTTCGATAATTTAGCCGAAGAAAATAAGTCAGCTGAGATAGCGATCCCTGAGCTAGGGCGTCTTGATATTACCGAATAGAATGAGGGCATAGATTCCTCAATTGCTGGCTTGTTAAAGTCTAAATCTGTAGTTAGCCTACCTCGGTGAACACTGACTCTATTTCGACATCTCCAGAACAGAAGGAAGGCTATATTTGTCCTAGTTGTAGGTTACTATTCTCTATTATTCCGAATGTGGGTGGTAATGGAGTGGTTTGTCCAGGTTGCTCAAAGTTGCTGACTGTCCCTTCTCCAGAAGATGGTGTGGCTTCTCAAGAAACTAGCCAAGTGAGATATAAGCAGGCAGGTCTCGCGTCTGTTGATAAATTAGAAGATGCGTATCGCCGTGAGCGTCAGTGGGAGCAGCAGAGACATCAACAAATGGAGGAAATCGAGACCCAAGATAAGGAGCTTCGATGGATGGTTCCATTGGCTTTGATCGCAATAGTGCTTCTAGGTGGTCTGGGCTATGTATTGGTGAATTCCTCCCAGAATAAGCCAATAGTAGCTTCATCGCAAGATGTAGACACACAAGATTCAATCGATGAAGCTAGAGGTTTTGGCCACAGTAACCCTGAAGACCGTAAGAAACTTGAGAATTTCTTAGAGAAGTTCTTAGCTGCTGAATCTGTTGATGATCTAATTCCGTATGTTGTTAATGTTGAGAGTTTAAGAGAGAAAATGATTGCTTATTATGGCGGTGAGAAAATCAAGCAATCAAAATTAATTGAAGCCAAGCAAACTGGTGATCTAGGTCTCCATCCAGGGTATATAATCACTACTTTTGAAGATCAAGATTTCAAAATGCAGAGAGCATTAATCAAATATGATGATGGTGCATTTAAATTAGATTGGGAGAGCTATGTTGGCTATTCAGAAATCAGTTGGGAGGAAATGAAGAGGCTTAAGCCTGTTCAGCCGTTTACGATGAGAGTCGTCCTTTCAGTTAAAGATTTCTATCTTTATGATTTTAGTGACGAGAAGCTGTGGCAGTCTGTCTCTCTGACTAATCCTAACGTAGATGTAACAATGTATGGCTATGTGAAAAGAGGATCTGCTGTGGAGCAACTGGTGTCTAACTTCGGGATGACAACTGCTAATTACTATCTAACTGTGAAAGCGAGATATCCTGAGAATGCTACACGTGATGATCAGTTTGAGATCGTTGAGGTCATCAGTAACTCTTGGCTCGTAGAGGAAAAATAAGACCTCACTGACTAACCCACAATTTAACAATTTTTTTAAGTAATGATAAGTGATAAAGAAGCAAAGAGCACGTATGATAAAGTGCTTAGAATCAATCTAGATGATGCTAAGTATGGAACATTCGCTGAAATAGGGGCTGGGCAAGGAGTCGCAGAATGGTTTTTCAAGGCCTCTGCATCTGCGGGCACTGTAGCGAAGACTATCTCGGCGTATGACATGACGATGAGTGATGAGATCTACGGCAAATGCAGCCGTTATGTCTCAAGGGAACGAGTTCTCTCAATGTTAGATCACGAATACTCACTTCTAGAAGAACGTCTATCTGAGCAGAGGGGGGATAGTTCTACTTTTTTCTCATACTGTAATACTGTTAGAGCGAGAGGGTATAAAGATACTGGAGAGTGTCACGGCTGGATGGGTGTAAGGCTTCAGCTTAGGCCGAATGAAGAACCTTGTGATATTCTGTGCCACGTGCGTCTGTTAGATAAAGAAAATGTAGACCAAATGGATGCTCTTGGAACATTCGGTGTGAATTTTATTCATGCCGCGTTCTATCATAGAGATAACTTAGAGAACTTCGTGAATTCGCTGATGGATGGGATTCACTCAGAAAGCGTAGAAGTGGATATGCTCAAGTTCTTAGGTAAAGGCTTTAGGTTTGTAGATAACCGTTTGTGCTCACTACAGCTAGTTCAGAGCGGTCTAACAGATGCGGCAATGTTCATGCCAGATGGCGAAGTAGTGCAACCAGCAGAAGTTCTCTATAAACGCCCGATTGCTTTGCTCAGAGGTAGCTTTGAGCCAGTAACTAATCTGCATCTGGATATGATGGAGCAGACTAAAAAAGAGTTCTATAAGCATCTAGATGAAGTGCAGCAAGGTCGCTATATCGGGATTTGTGAGATCTCTATGAATAACCTGCTTCGTGGAAACTTAGTGGATCACCTTGAGTTTCTAGACAGAGCTGATGCGCTTCAGGCATTAGGAAAAACAGTGCTTATTTCACGTTGCCCAGAGTTCCACCGAATCGCTACCTACCTGAATCGCTACACTAATCAACCGATTGCGATCTCACTGAGTATAGGACTTCTTAACGAATTATTTAAAGAGAAGTGGTCTGAGAACCTGGCTGGTGGAATTTTAGAATCTTTTGGAAGGTTGTTTAAAAATGAACTTAGCCTCTATGTTTATCCATGGAAAAATAGGCAGACAGAAGAATCAGTAACAGGGAAGACATTTAAAGTAGCTGATGATCTACAGCATCTCTACCAGTATTTCCTTCATAATGAAATGATCTGTGATGTGGAATGTGGTGATGAAGAATTACTCAGATACACAGGACGAGATATTCAGAAAATGATCAAGAATGGTGATGCTAACTGGAAAAACTATGTTCCTGCTGTGGCTCATAAAGCAGCTCTCCACATCCAATAATTCAATATGCACCCGTTAGCAGACATAAGGGGATTACTCCAATATGTTCCTCAATTCAGAGGCAAAGTTTTTGTGCTTGAGATTGACTGGGCATCACAAAATGATGCGATTAAGGCTGAGGTTCTGATGGATCTAGTAGCTCTTCAGTCAATCGGTGTGAAGCTAGTGTTGTCGATGAGTGAAGCTCAGGCGGATGATTTTTTTGATTACTCTTCTGAGGTTGAACTACGAGTTTCAGCTACAGTAAAGTCCGTGGATGACTCCGCGATAAAAGAGATTTTAAACCGTGGGCAGGCAGTGATCGTGACTAGGGGTGCTGATCTATTTGATGATGGATTGATCGATTTATCTATCCAGTTAAATGCGGGGAAAATGATTTTAGTGTCAGATGGAGCAATGATCAAAGGTAAGGATGGTGAGGTAGTGAAATTCATCCATATCAGTGATCTGAGTGGTGATCTGAGCAACCGTATTCTTAGCCAAGCAGCTAAAGCGTGCAGCGAAGGTGTGCCACGTATTCATCTGTTAGAGGGGAATCGTCATGGAGTGATCGTGGACGAGCTGTTCTCTTCTGAAGGTGTAGGGACTATGATCTACAAAGATAGCTATAGATCTATTAGAAAGATCGTTGAGGACGATATTTCCGAGATGCTTTCAATGATTGGTAGATCTGTTAGAAACACACATTTAGTTCCTAGAACGTATGAAGATGTTAGAGATCGGCTCAGTGCTTACTATGTTATGGAAGTGGATGAGAACGCCGTAGGATGCGTTGCACTGTATGAATATGATGACTGTGCTGAAATAGCTTGTCTGTATGTGAAGCGTTCCCATGAAGGCATTGGTTACGGAGCTGATATGGTGGAGTTTATCCATGAGATAGCTCGTAAGAAAGGGATCAAGGAAGTGTTTGCTTTGAGTAATAGAGCTGCAGATTTTTTCCAGAATAGATTAGGCTATAGTCCAATGAATCTAGAAGACCTACCTGAGTCACGCTATCAGCTCCTTAGAGAAAGCGGGCGAGATTCTCAAGCGTTCATCAAGCTACTTGATAATGATCACTAGTGCTCTGTGGTCACTGGCTGTATCTCCACGTGGTGTGTCTAATACATAAGATTTCTTCTGAACTATTTTAGGTAGTAATTGGTCAGAGACGAAGGCAAAGTCAAATCGAGAATAGATATCTTCAGCGGCCCAATATTGAGTCCATTTAGTGCCGTCTTCTGCTGCTAGCTCTAGTGGCTTGAGCGAGTTTTTACCATGGTATGGGCCTTTGATGGTCCGGATAGTTTGAGAGCGCTTAGTGTCGTTCATGTCACCGTATACGAGGAGCATTGGTGGGTTCTGAGCACCTAGTATCTCAGTAGCTCGCTTGCGCAAGATTAGAGCCTCATGGCGTCGGATTACGGCTTGGTCGTAGTGTTTGACTGGGCGTTTTGATTTTAAATGAGCTCCTAGAAGACGGATGTCGCCGGCGGGAGTGTTAATAGTAGCGTCGAGAAATCCTCGGCTTACTTTGAATTCTTCGTTTCCTATTTTATAGGAGCGTAGCGGGGAAGGATGCTCAGTGATCGGGAAGCGGGAGAGTAGAGCTAGGCGGCGCACTGGATCTTCGCCTGATGTGAGGTATTGGTGTGGAAGATCATGACCTGCTTTTTTCAAGCGGTCTTGGAGATCGTCTAAGTCAGCTTGGTTGCCAATTTCGCAGAGACCTAGGACGTCTGGGGTTGTTCTGGCTAGGTTTTCTATTAAATCATCAATTTCAGTTTCTGGCTTAGGTCGAAGTTCTTTGCCTCTGCGCATAGTCAGATAATTGCGTATGTTGTAGGCTACGAATCTGACTTCAGTTGTATTTTCTACTTCAGACTTGTTAGGTTGAGGGGCTCTGTCTGTGACCGTTGTTTGCTCAGATGCTGATTGTGCTTCATTGTTCCAAGGCGGAGTGCTTGGTTCGTCTTTACAACTAGTGTTGATAAAGGCGAAAGTTAGCAGGAAAAGACCTAAGTAGTGGGCACAAAAAACCTCACGGAGAAAACTCAGCGAGGTTGAATGTTTTTGTGTTCTGATCATTTTTCTATTAGAGGAAAAGTGATTCAGAATGGTTTGGCATGAATGATTATGCTTTATCAGATTTTTCAGCTGCAGGTGCAGATTTTTCTTTCTCTGCTTGTGTTTCAGCTGTTTTTATCTCTCTTTCGAATTCGTCACGTGCACGCTTGAATTCTCCAGTGCTCTTACCAATGCCTCTAGCTAGTTCAGGGAGTTTCTTTGCTCCGAAAAGTAGTAGAATTATAATGAAAATTGCGGCCATTTCTCCACCGCCTAAGCCCATAATGGCTAGTGTGTGTGTGATGTCAGTTATTGCGCTCATAGCTATATTTTATCTTAGTTTACCCGTTTGGCAAGCTTTATTACGTCAGCTGAAATCAGATCTTACAGACGGTGAGTAGATTTATTTTCCACAGTCGTCACCCTTTTGCGTTTAGAAATAATAGCGACACCTAGTAATACGATGAGGACGCCCAGAGCATGCCAGCGGGTGAATGGCTCATGCAGGATGATCACGGCTAGGAATATGGTGAACACTGGGCCAGCTGATCCTAGGATAGAAGTTTTAGCTGCTCCTATTCTGGAAATGGCCTCAGTAATCATGAAGCTAGGGATGACAGTGCATACGAAGGCTAGAATGGCGGTGTAAATCCAGACTAGGTTAGAGATGTGCGATAGATCGATAGGGTGACGTGTGAAGTAGTGGATGCAGACGAAGACACTGGAGCCAAGCATGGCGATACTGGTGAATAGGCGGCTGCCGTATTTCTGGATCATCGGTTTGGCTAAAATGACGTAGCATGAGTAGCTCAATGCTGAGCCTAGCACCAAGAATACGCCGAGTTGAGTGTCTGCTGCATTAGAGTTCAGAGCTTCTTCATTATACATGATCCAGAGGCCTAGATAACAGAGTAGTAGCGAGGCGAGCGTTTTCTTGGTGAACTTTTCCTTTAAAAAGATAGCGGCCAAGATGGCAATCATCGTGGGATAGGTGAATAGAGTGAGGCGTTCCAGCTGAGCTGAAATGTAGTTTAATCCCGCTAAGTCTAGAAATGACGCCAAGTAGTAGCCGAGAAATCCTAGAGCGGAGATTCGTGCTGTTGCTGCCCAGTTTAGGCTGACCTCATTTGTTGAGGAGACTACATATTTACGCAGGTAAATGAGCATCGCCACGTAGAATGGCGCTGCGATGATCATGCGTAAGAGCAAAACTTCATCTGTATTTGCGCCCTCTGCATAGGCGAGCTTGATGAAGATGGACTTCAGAGCAAACAAGAATGTGCCTCCTATCGCTAATAGGAGGCCGATGCTGTTAGAATGACCCTGAGCTGATGTTTCAGCGCTAGTTTTAGAACTCACAAGAGCCTGGGGTGCGGGCGAATGGGATGACGTCACGGATGTTTTTCATGCCTGTGACGAACATCAGCATACGCTCAAATCCCATGCCGAATCCAGCATGTGGACAAGTTCCGTATTTACGCAGATCCATATACCACCAGTAGTCTTCTTCGCTGAGGTTGTGTTCTTTCATGTTTGCTTGAAGCACGTCCATACGCTCTTCACGCTGAGCTCCACCTACGATTTCTCCGATGCCTGGGACCAATAGATCCATAGCAGTCACAGTCTTGCCGTCATCATTGGTGCGCATGTAGAATGGCTTCACAGATTTAGGGTAGTTGTAAACTGTAGTTGGGCAGTTGAAATGCTCTTCAGTGAGGTAACGTTCGTGCTCTGACTGGAGGTTGATGCCCCACTCTACAGGGTATTCGAAGGTCTGGCCGCTGTTCTGGAGAATCTCTACAGCTTCTGTGTATGTGACACGCTGGAATGGTTTTTTCGCTACATGCTTGAGGCGCTCGATGAGGCCTTTGTCTACAAACTTGTTGAAGATTTCTAGGTCGCCTTCGTTGTTGTCGAGTGCGTCTTGGACGAGGTATTTTACAAACTCTTCAGCAAGATCCATGTCTCCTTCGAGATCACAGAATGCCATCTCAGGTTCGATCATCCAGAACTCACATGCGTGTCTCGTGGTGTTAGAATTCTCTGCTCTGAATGTAGGGCCGAATGTGTAAATGTTAGAAAGTGCGGTAGCATACGCTTCACCTTCTAGCTGGCCAGAAACAGTGAGGTATGTGGACTTCTTGAAGAAATCGTTTTCAGGCTTCTGTGGTTTGTCAGAAGCAGGATCTTGTGTGGTGACACGAAACATCTCGCCAGCACCTTCACAGTCAGATGCTGTGATGATTGGTGTGTGGACGTAGGTGAAATCTCTTTCATCGAAGAATCTGTTCACAGCCTGTGACATGCGTGAACGCATACGGAATACTGCTCCGTAGAGGTTCGCTCTAGGACGAAGGTGAGAGATAGAGCGCATGAACTCTGGAGTGTGACCTTTTTTCTGAAGAGGATAGTCTTCAGGAGACTCACCGATGAGTTCGAGCGCAGTCGCTTGGATTTCCCACTTCTGGCCCTTACCTGGTGACTCGATGAGTTTTCCTGTGATGCCGACCGCGGCACCAGTAGTCATTTTAGCCACATCATCGTATCCGGGAATACCTGCATCAGCGATACACTGGATGTTTGCTAAGCATGAGCCGTCGTTCATCTCTAGGAATGAGAATGCTTTGGAGTCACGTCTGGTTCTGACCCAGCCTTTGATGGTGATAGATTCTTGAGCAGACTCACTAGTGAGAGCTCGCTTGATTAACGTTCGCATGGCGATGTCATATCACAGATGACACAGAAAAATATAGCTCTTTTTTCAGCCTTCATCACTGAGGCTGATATGGATATTGATAAAACCGAATAGTTCAAATCTGCGGTCTGTGGTTTAATAGAAATATGAATGAACCAGAACAACGATACGCTAGAACTTGGCAGGTGAGTTCAACGATTCTCTTGAGCTTGGCAGTCGCTGCTTTTACGTTCATGGTGAGTCTGATAATTTTTATCGCAATAGATTGGTCAGATCTGATCAACTACGGTGATGAATACAGCTATATTCTAGCTTCTTTAGTCACGATCATTGTGTTTGGCCTCTTTCTCATTTATAAGTGGAACTCTTGCGGCTCATCTAAGCTCTACACGGTAGAGCTTATTGTTGGAGCGTTGTTCATCATAGGTGGAGGAATTTATGCGTATTATGGTTACACATTAGATAAAGCACATGTGCCAACAGGGATGCTCTCAGGATTAGAATTTTTGTTCATGATGCTAATAGGTGTTTACGTCGCATGCGTAGGCGTCTTCGCTGGTCTAGCTGGCTTCTTAGGTTGGTTGTCTAATCCACGAATGAGAGAGAACCAAAAAGACTAAGAGCAAAATAGCTAACTTCTTTTAATGACACGGGTTCATTATGAAGGGAGGTTTTTAGCTTTGACGATACTTTAGGGAATAGCGTTTAATCGGCTATGATTCGAAATTCACTACTCGCTATCACTAGTCTGCTTCTAACTATGCCACTATCGACAGCGGAAACATATTCTCTAGCTGATGCTAAAAATCTGTCGCTTATGAGCTCTGGTTGGAAATCTACACAATCGGGTAAATCCGTTGCAGGTAGGCCGCTTACTCTAGGGGGAAAAGTTTTTAAAGAGGGACTTGGAACACACGCTCCAGGATCTGGGTTGATTTTGTTAGATGGGAAAGCAGAGAACTTCACAGCGACTGTTGGTCTGGATAGTAGTGCGAATGGAATGGTTGAGTTCATTGTGAAAGCTGATAAAAAAGTTGTTTGGAAAAGCGGCTTGCTAAAAAGAGACGACGCAGCCAAGGAAATCAACATTCCTCTAACAGGCGTAAAAGAACTCCAACTTCTTGTTACTAATGGTGGAAATGGTAACGGGGGAGATCACGCTAACTGGTGTAATCCTGAGATCAATTATAACGGTCAAAAACCAGTTTTATCAGCTGTCGGTAGCTGGACGCATATCCATGCTCCTAGTGAACTAGCTAAAGCGAGAGCCTCACTCATTCCTTATCCAGTGAAAGCTCAGTGGGGTGAAAAAGATTTTACTCTGAATGCAATAGAACTCAGCACGATTGGTGATAAATCCAAGGCAGACAGTGCGACTAAGGCGCTCACTGGTTTGGCCGTGAGATGGAATACAAAGCTTACTTCGAACGGCAAGAACTCTAATTTAACACTGGTTCAAGAGAAGCTCAGTGAGAGTTCTAATAAGGAAGCATACAAGTTAGAGGTAACAGAAAAAGGAGTGAAAATCACTGCTAATACTTCTGCTGGACTCTTCTACGGTGTGCAGACTCTTCGTCAGCTTGCTACTGCCAAAGACGGGCTAGTTACCATTCCTCATTGCTCCATTTTTGATGAACCTGCATTTGAGGTGCGTGGTTTTATGCATGATGTCGGCAGAAATTTCATCTCGATCAATGAGCTGAAGAAGCAAGCTGAGACCTTAGCTGCTTATAAGTTGAACATCTTCCATTTCCACCTCACTGACACTCCAGCCTTCCGCTTGGAGAGTAAGAAGTATCCTCAGCTAAACTTAGCAAAGAATCAGAGCCGCTGGGCTGGTAAGAACTACAGTATTGAAGAGATGAAAGACTTTGTGAAGTTCTGTAGTGATCGACACATTACGATCATCCCTGAGCTCGATATGCCAGGTCACAGTGCGTATTTTAACAAGGCATTAGGTTTCGGGATGCAGAGTGATCAAGGCGTTAAAGTGCTTAAAGAATTGGTTGATGAGTGGGTTGAGATTTTCCCAGGTAAATGGTTCCACCTAGGAACAGATGAAGTCCAGCTTACTAGGAAAGGCTTCGTCGAAGAAATGACTTATTATGTTCGCAGCAAAGGAAAGACCACTCTTAGCTGGCACCATGGTTTACACCCGGTTGATGGCAAGACGATTCACCAATGCTGGAACGACTCTAACACGAAGAACCCAATGATTGATTCATTGGGGTATATCAACACGGATGATCCAGTGATGATACCAAGGAGCTATTTCTTCCGCCAATACTGCCATGTGGCAAAGGGTAGTAAAAATCACCTTGGTGGTATTCTGTGTTACTGGCCAGATGAGCCAGTAGTGAATCAGGATGTGGAGATGCAAATAGCGCCAGTTTATCCAGCGCTCGTTGCCTTTGCTGAAAGAATTTGGCAGGGTAATCCTAATAGCTGGCCAGTGCACAAGAGTGAGCTTAGCTTCGAAGGCACACCAATGACAGATGGCCCTCGTCACCTTGCATTTGCTGAGTTTGAGAATCGCCTCGCTGCACACCGCGATAAGTTTTTCACAGACTTCCGACCAGAGTTTTTCCAGTTCGTCAAGAATGCGGACATTCATTGGAAGACCCTTGGGCCTATCGCTATAGAAGGTGATCCTACCAAGATTTTAGCTCCTGAGAAAGGCTTGAAAGATAGCTACACGATCAATGGAGCTGTCTATAAATGGGAGAATTCATGGGGAGGAACCGTTAGTTTTAAAGAAAACTATGGATTAGGAGGAAAGAAGTGGGAAGCAAAGCACACCGCTTATGCTGTGACTCAGATTCATTCTGATTCTGCTCAAGAAATTGATGTTTGGATAAACTTCAGTCGTAAGTTTCTAGCATGGCCACAGGGAAAAAATCCAGCTCAAGGTAACTGGGCAGGCGCTGGCAGCACGATCTGGGTGAACGGCGAAGTAATCGCCCCTCCAGTCTGGAAAAAGCCTAATCGCTACCGTGCTCCTATCACTGAGGAAAGCTATGTTTACAGAGCTCCTTCTAAAGTAAAACTAAAGAAAGGCATCAATACGATCATCATGAAATCCACCGATGAATTTTACCCATGGACAATTACTTTTGTCCCTCTGAGTAAGAAAGGTGAGGCATTCCGAGAAGCCCCTGGAGTGCGCTTCATCAAGGATATCAAATTCAAGTAACCCTCGTGATACTTAGTAAAGAAAAAGCCTAAGATCAATATGGCTGATCTTAGGCTTGGTGAATTGTTATCTTTCTTTAGCTCTTAGCTAAGAACCTTTTTGACGAACTGTGCCTTTAGGTTGATGGCGATGCCGTTCATTCTGCAGGAGATCTCGTGATCGCCGTCTTGGAGTGAGATAGGCTTGGACTTGGTGCCGCTCTTAAGGACGTCTGATGATCCTTTGAGTTTGAGGTCCTTGATCATCTGCACTACGTCGCCTTTTTCGAGGACGTTGCCGAAGGCATCTTTGACGATGCGTTCTTCTGGTGCGTCTTCGTCTGGGAGGCCTTCGATGTCCCATTCGTGACCACAGGTCATACATTCGTGTTTACGTGGATGATCGATAACGTCATCCATGGTGCATAGTGGGCAAGAGATCTTAGACATGGTCGGAGATAAGCGTAAGTTGATGAGTTAGTAAATTATTTAATGTCGAAGTCCTGAACGATAAGCCAGCTTGTTTGCGCTCCAGTGACGAGGACTCGGATGAACTTCGTTCCATCTGACAGATTACCCATCGCTTCTCCATCTTCGAAGTCTGCTATTTTCTTCCAGTCTTTACCGTCTGTAGATACTTGTAGAATTCCGTCTTTTAGGCGGTCAGCGATTTTACCTTTTACTAGACCACCAGTCGAAACGTGAACCTTGCCAGCTTTGACAGCTTGGGCCAGCTCTAGAGTGATGTGGTCATTTTCTTTTGGAGGGCTGTTCGACCAAAAGTATGTGCCTTTAGCTTCATCATAGATACAGACTGGGAGATGACCTCCGTGAGGCTGTAGACTAGAGCTGACTTTAGCTCCCTCTTTGGCTTCTACTTTTCCTTCAGTGTTAGGGTCGAAGTAGTTGATACCAGCTTTTTTGTAGCGAGCTAACATTGGCTGTAGACGAACGAAGAATTGATCGTAGTTCTTATTTTCAGTCTGAGTCCATGCACACTCAGCAAGTGCTGCTACACGTGGGAATGCTTGGTATTCTACTTTGTCCCAAGTCTTCAGATACTCACTCCAGAGCTGTGCTTGGCAGCCGAGAATGTGCTTCGCTTTTTCCGTTCCTTTGAATTGCTTGGGCATTGGATCAAAGCTGTAAACGCTGCTGAGAGTGCGGTGACCTCCGATACATTCGTATTCTACGCCTTTAGCGAGTTCGATAGCTTTGTCGTTCTGATAGTGGTCAAAATAAGTGTGGCTACCAGGAGCCATGACGACATCGTGGCCTTCATTGACCGAAGCGATAGCGTGATCCCATCCTCTCCAGAGCATCATGGTTGCTTTCGGTGAGAGTCCACCTTCACGGATTTCATCCCAGCCGATGAGTTTTCTGCCTTTAGCATCGAGCATTTTTTCTAGTCTACCGATGAAGTATGATTGAAGGTCGTGTTCGTTTTTGAGACCTTCACGTTTCATGACTGACTGTGCAAATGGGGACTGTTTCCACTGTCCTTTAGGTGCTTCATCTCCTCCTATGTGGATGTAGGTAGATGGGAAAAGTTCACAGAGTTCCGTGAGCACGTCATCGATCCATTTGAATGTCTCTTCTTTAGGAGCTAGGATGTAAGGATGGACTCCCCATAGGCCGTAGACTTTAGGATTATAGTTAGGTATGTCTGTATTACCTAGTTCTGGATAGGCTGTGATAGCGGCTGCCATGTGCCCTGGCATATCGATCTCTGGGACGATGGTGATGTGGCGTTTTTGAGCGTAGGCTACGATGTCTTTGATCTGCTCTTGAGTGTAGAATCCGCCATAGCGTTTGCCGTCTGATCCTGTTCTGTTTCCGTAAGGTGGGGTGGATGCTCGGAAGCCGCCGATCTCTGTGAGTTTCGGGTATTTCTTGATTTCGATTCTCCAGCCTTGGTCTTCTGTGAGGTGCCAGTGCATGGTGTTGAGTTTATGGACAGCTAGCTGATCGATAAATTTCTTAATGTCCTTAGGTGCGAACATGTGGCGGCCTACATCGAGATGCATACCTCTCCAGCCGAAGCGAGGAGTGTCTTTAATTTTTACACCTGGAATAGAGAATTCACCCTCTAGAGGAATTAGCTGTAGGAGGGATTGAGAGCCGTAGAATGCACCTGCTGCTCCAGCACCAGTGATGCCGATGCCGTGCTTGGATGATATCAGTGTGTAGCTTTCTGGTGATACGCCCTCTGCTGGCTTATCGTCTAGATCTAGGTAGATCTGAGAGTGTAGCATGATTCTGAGCCTCTCATCATAGAGAGCTGGCTTATGACCAGTGGCTTTCTCGATCGCTGCAGCTAGAAGTTCAGCTTCATTTCTGAGCTTGGTGTCATAGCGGATGGCTGTCTCTTTAGTGATCTCAAATTTATCATTAGCGACCTCTTCGACGTGATTCGGAAGAGGGATGATGTTCACTTGAGCGGATAAGGTGCCACTGAGAGCGACCCCAACGGCAGACATAACGCCGAGTGAACTTTTAGTTAGAAGTTGTAGTTTACGTTTCATGATTAGCTATTTGTATAATAAATTCCTGTTAGCTAACAAGGACTTAAAATATAATAGCGTCATGAGTTGATTAAAAAGAGTCTACTTCTCTATAGGATGATGGAGCTCTAGATTTTTCATTTGAGCTTCAGCAGAGGGAGTTGTTTTGAAGCTGTGAACATGACCCTGTTCTTCGATGATGACTTTATGCTCACCAGCGGCATAGGCAGGAATCGAGAATTTACTTTCAGTCATGCGCTGCGCCCATTGTAGAGTTCCGTCTGGATTGTAGACTTTTACGACTGCTCCGACGAAGTTACCTAGCTCAACTTTACCAAGGTAGCCTGTGAGTTTTCTGCCATCGTTATCAGTATCTTTTATTGTCTTTGGCCATCCTGGATATTGGTTGTTAGGCAGGCGGTCTGCTATTTTAGCTGAGCGTGGGTGGCTGTTGAAGGTGATGGTGCGAGCCTTGGTGTCGAAGTCTACGATGCCGAACCCTGGGACTTGGTAGCCGAGGTTCTTTTGTGATTTGAGGTGGTAAGGTCCCTGAGGATCTATGTTAGGATTCGCTACTGCATGGAAGGTGACTTTGTTCTTAAATCCATCGAGTCTTTTACCAAGATATTGGTCAGGAGTAGGTGCTGCGGCTTTATAGAAGTTTCCTTTATAGCCAGGGTAGTAACCTCGAGCGTAGGCATTGGCTGCTGCTGGGGCAGTGAATCCGAAGACTGAGTCATCATGTTTCTCGATACCGTGTTGCACAAGTGTGGAGAGGTGTTGGTCGCCAGCGATGTGTGGAGCTCTGACTGATCTCATGATGCTTAGTGCACGGTTTCTGCCGCTTTGTGGCCAGCCGTTAGAGTCTAAATCTGCGATGAGGAATTGCCCCGAATGGTGAGTAGCGAGATTTCCGAATGGTGACTGGCTGAGGACAGCTTTCATCTGAGCTCCGTGAGTCCAGTCTTGTGCCCAGTCAGCGAGGAATTTCTCCTGTGGCTTACCGAGTAGCTCTAGATGTGGGAGGTCGAGGCTAGCCGTGTCGAAGTCTGGGTTGTTGTAGTGATCTGGGCGATTGGTTCCGCTCTTAGGTAGACCATTTCCGGCAGGGCCGCTTTTGAAGAGTCGGTCACCGAGGATGGCGAAGCTGACTCCACCATAGTTCCAATCACAGAAGTAGGCTGGGATGTTTTGCTCTAGGCTATTGGGTGCAGGTGAGTCTGGTAGGTGAGCGCTCTGAGTGCGGTGGACTTGAGCGATGAATTCACCAGAATATCTGTAGCCGCCAAAGTTGGCGTTGCCTTTAGGTGCCTTACGAGCACCAGCTCCCCAGTGATTGCCTTGGTAAACATCGTGGTCATCTGGGATGGTGATGCTAGGGCGGTCACGGGTTGTTTCGTTGAATGCGACACAGTGGATGAGCCATTTGTAGAGGTAGTCCTCGTGAATGTTCTTTCCATCGACGAATGATGGAGTGCCTTCATACATCTGGTCTCCATACCAGAATATGATGTCTGGATTTTGATCTAGAGCTCGCTCTGTGATTTCGCTGTGAGGGAAATAAAGCTGTTCGTTCCAGCTTCTAACTTGTCCCCATGGACGGTGAATCACACAGCCTAATGCGGCGACACGGACTTTACCGTTAATTGGCTCTGCTGCGATGAGTCCAGTGTAGGTGGCTGGTTTTTCTGAGCTATTTAGTGGAAGTGATACTCGGTAAGGCACAGCTTTCTTTCCATCCCAGTTCTCAATTCTAAATGATGCCATTTCATCGATTTTTGCTACTTTAGAAGTAGCGGCTTGTTGCCATTTACCATCACGGTAGAATGATAGTGTGGCAGTTTTTCCAGCGTTTGGCATGCACTGAGCAGTGAGCTTGAGTATGCCGCGATCCACTGTGTATTGAGTCATCACAATAGGTCCAACTGCTTGAGTATTCACACGTTTGACTCCGCCGATCACTTCGTAATGTGAGAAAGTGGATTCAGCTGTGGAGATGTTGTTTTTAGAGCCTTTTTTAGGTCGTGTTCCTGGGTGGGAAAGTAGACCGATAGCTCCTTTCATTCGTGCAGTTGGGACTGTTGCTGACGTTAGTGGGACAAAGTCACCTTTTTTTAAGCGTATGCCGGCAGTTAGTTTAGTTTTATCTCCATTTGTTTTAGTCGTGATTTCTAATCTATTAGATTCAAATTTAGATTTAATGAAGTCACTAAAAGCGATAGAGGCTAGTTCTCTACCAGTATCTAGGTCAATGATTTTGAGATGATTGGCTCCCGTGATTCCGACTGCGTAGCCTGAGCCTGGGACTGCTGGGTAGGGTTTCTTTCCTTTGGTTGCGAAGTCAAAAAGTAGTGCTCTGGATTTATAGTGAGGGAGTGAGTGGCCAGCTCCGATGATGAGTCCGACAAGAGCATCATCTGCTAGTTCGGCATGGGCTCCACCTTTTGGTATTAGTTGTGCATTCACAGAAATAGCAAGTTCACCTTTACTGAGGTCAATATTCCGAGTCATGTCCATGGCTGTTCTCCAGCCTAGGAATGGTCTGTTTGGTGAGCAGAGAATCTCGCTTGTGTTATCACCATTCGAGCTCCAGTCTGCCATGCGGTTCGCCCACCAGTTAGGTCCTAGCCATTTAGAGCCTGCGGTGAGTTGAAAACCATCGATTTGCTCATCTGTTAGAGTGTCCTCGGCTTTGAGGGATTCGAGAGAAGTCTCAGCAAACGCTGTGTGAGCGATAGTGCAGGTGAGCAGTGTGGTTAGTAGAGAAAGTAGTTTCATGAAATTAATGTGCTTTGATGTATTCTACTGATCTCTACGCATTATGTTAGCAGTATTTTTCTAGAATCGGCATGAGATCCGCTTTGGTGCCTTCTGGCCAATGCTCTGGTTGAGTCACAATGGACTGAGCTAGAGCAGAATGTTCCGGCCAGTTGGCGTCAGTGGGGATATTCTGGATAGCAAATTTGACGATGTCTTGGGCATTTTGTGAGTTGGCTTTTAGATGGCCTAGAACTGTCTGTAGGCTCACTGGTTCTTCATCGGTTTTCCAGCAATCGTAGTCAGTAATCATTGCCATGGTGCAGAGTGCTATCTCAGCTTCACGTGCTAGCTTTGCTTCTGCTACATTGGTCATGCCGATGACGTCAAAGCCGAGTTGGCGGTTGGCATTGCTCTCTGCTCTGGTGGAGAAGGCTGGGCCATCCATGTTGACGTAGGTTCCGCCATCGTGAGTCTTAGCGCCCTTTGCCTTTGCAGCATCGCTGACGATTTTACGCAGGTTTTCACTGATAGGATCTGCGAACTGGACATGAGCGGCGATTCCATTACCAAAGAATGTGTGTTCGTTTCTACGGCTAGTGCGGTCGAAGAATTGATCGAACATGACGATGTCACGAGGAGCGTATTCTTCTTTTAAACTACCTACAGCGGTGACGCAGATGATGTAAGAAACTCCGAGAGATTTCAGCGCCCAGATGTTTGCTCTGTGGTTGATCTCATGCGGTAAAATAGTGTGGCCTCTGCCATGACGTGGTAGAAAGAATACTCGGCGACCATCTAACAGACCGCTGATGATGGCATCGGACGGATAGCCAAACGGTGTATGAATGGTAATTTCTTCATCCTGCTGAAATCCCTTCATAGAATACAGCCCCGTTCCTCCAATGATCGCAATGTGATTTGACATGCGCTCACTATGGAAGCTGAAAGGCAGTCAAGTAAAGCGAGAAGCTAGCAATTTAACTTAGCAAGTAATCTTCATTCCTGCTATTTGGTGAAATTTGTAGTAGGTTACAGATTTCAATGTGAATGATTAGAAATGGGCTTGAGGCTAGAGACTGATTAGTCTATTCAATGAGAGACGCTTTATGAGAACCTCTTTTATAACCTACTTTACTAGTTGCTACGGTTTGATTTGTCTGAATCTAGCAGTGTTTTCTTTTATCGTTGAGGTTAGAGTTGATATTGGGTTTTTAGGTTTTTTAGGGTTCCTCTTGGTGTCTCTTATTTACGCCATTATTCGTTGCTGTATGGACTCTACCCGAACGATCTCTGAAGATAAATTAGATGTCGTGAAGTCTGATACTTTGTATGCGAGTTTTATCGCTGAAGATGAGTCTAGAATACACCTCTATAAAGAGGACTTGATACGGTTGTTTTATATGTGGAAAGACGAACGTTCATCGTTGTAAATTGTTTTTGATAAAGGGATACCTGTTAGAGGAAAGATGTCTCTTCTTAGGAGCTATTTAAACGAGAGTTTAAAATGAGGTTGCCAGACTTTGAGAAACTTGATAATAGTCTTGGTTAATGTGCTTCATTTTATTGTGGATCACATTTGTTAGACTAGAGACTGATGTATAGTTAGATGAAATACTGAGGTCTACCTCCTTGCCCATTTTTTAATGAGGTATCAAACAAACATCATAACCCGATCTATTAACCCAAAATAATAAATTATGACTAGAAAAACATCCTTATTCCGAAATCTATCACTAGCGAGTGCGCTTAGTGTATGCAGTGCAGGCCTGAGCCAAGCACAGAGCATGGGCGAGACGCTGAATCTAACATTTACTGACACTGGCGCAGGCCTACGAGTAGATGCCTCTGGCTATCTATCCTTTGATGGTGCTCGCACTGCCTTTCCTTCTCCAGGAGAGCATCGTTTTCTCACCAGAGATCCGGGTAGTCAGACTGTGTATAGTCTAAACAGCACACACTCTGCGGGTAGCTGGGATGTATCAGGAGTTACTCTCTTCTCAGGGATGGGGCCATTAAACTTTACTGGCACTAATGCTAGTGGAGATAGCTTCGGACTTGCTGTGATAAAGAGCGGTAGCGAATTACTACTCGCTGGGCCAGCAAGACATATCTACGCTAGTAGCGAAGGCCCTAGCTCAATATCTACGATGGGTAGCGCTCAATCAGTAAACGGCTCAGTCACCTTTGCAGGAGCCACAGTAGCCAACACTGGAGTGACTGCTCAGCAGATCGTGTTACATGGTTTTGGTGATTTTAATCCTGCTCCACCTCTAGAAGGCGGTCCTCAGAATAATGCTCTAGCTGGTTACTATCAGTATCTAAATATCATCATTAATGCAGCAGTGATAGATCTAGAATCGCTCGCCACTACCTCTAGACCCGGCACTATTCTACCTCTAGTATCAAAGGTAACGATACATGGTGCTCACCATAGATTACTCATGGACTCAGCGCTAGATAAAGACGGATGGCATACTTGGGCTTCGGGTGATTTTTCACGCTATGATGAGCTAGATGCTACTCAGGCAGTGGGGGAGATCGGAGCGAGTAGAAACTTCGGTATCGAAAACTTCCGTCTCGGACTAGGTGTAGGACACTCCGCTACAGACCAAGATACAACATTCGGTGGTGGATCTAGTCTCAAGGGTGATTTCCTCGTATTAGAGGCAAACTACCAGCTTAAAGGCACAAACGTATTTCTGTCAGCGCTCGGCTACTATGGTGAGTATGATGTGGAAACCAGCCGTGGATATAGCGGCGGTGGAGCGCACTCATTTGGTAACACAGATGCAAGCAACTATGCGATCCGCCTCAGAGCAGATTGGAAAAACGCATACGTGAATGGCAAGATGTCAGTGACTCCTCGCGTGTCCTATACATTTAGTGATACCTCAGTAGATGCATTCACTGAAGTAGGTGGCGGAACACCAGCCAGCTACGCTAAGCAAGAAAATGAAGAGCATGAATTCCGCCTAGGTGTGGATATCGATTACGCACTTTGTGAGAAAGCATCCCTTCGTGGAATTGTAGAATTCGTTCACCTAGAAGGCGACGATGTTGGTATTAGTGGAACATCTGGTGGTGTTGGATTTAGCCTACCAGGGCAAGACCTTAAGAATAGCTGGGGTAGAGCTGGACTAGAGCTCGTTGCAGAGATGAACCCTAGCACAAACCTCCACCTAGGAGCATTTGCATCTACAGAAGGACAAGATGCTAGCTTCACAGGAACTGTAGGATTTCATGTGAAGTTCTAGAATACCTTTGGAATTTATCCATCAATTAATGCCCTAGTAGTTTGTTCTGCTAGGGCATTTTGTATCATTTTATTGCTTGATTCTCAGAAGCCTTAGGCTGAGTATGTTAAAAAATAACTAATTATGAAACTATCTCTAAAATCATTTACAACTAAATTAAGCTCGGCGCTTGCCGCCTGTCTCGTTTTAAGTTCAGTCTCCAGCTATGCGGGTGAGGAAGACTGGAAGGAGTTTGAGGCCGAAGTGAAAAAAGATCTTCGTAGCAAGGTCGTTGCAGAAAAGATTAATACGATCAATCGTTTCTCAGATCACGATCACGAAGACGGAGGTGAGTTTCTGGTTAAATACACATATAAGGAACGTAAGAACACGAGTATAGCAGATGCTGCAGGTAAAGTTCTTGCTAAGTTTAAAAACCCAGAGACCCGTGAGCTACTACAGAAATATGCAACAAATAGCCCAGGTGCTTGCTTGCCTATTCTGAGTGCTTATTTATCTCAGCCTAGCGAAGATACAAAGGAATTTGCTCTGAATATACTCGGTAAATCCGGAGTGAAGAGCCCAGTGATGACTCAGGCAGTGATGCATCTAGGGACTCACTCCTCTGATGATCCTAAGGTTCTGGCTAAGCTCGCTACATTGCTAGTGGATAAGAGTTTTCACTCAGTGAGACGCGCTACAGCGGATGCATTAGGCGGAATGGGGAACATTCAGGCGGTGCCAGTTCTTATTCCCTACGTAGGTGATCTAGTGATCGACACTCGTGCACAGGATGCTCTTTATAGGCTCACTGGGCAGCAGTTTAAAAAAGACAAAAAGGCTTGGACAGCATGGTGGGAGAAAAATAAAGGATCAGCAAAGCCGGCTGGTATTTCAGAGAAAGATGCTGAAGGTCAGAGAGAAGAAATTGTTGCTAAGGATGAAGCTAACGCTAAGAAGAATGGTGGGGGGCTTGAGTCATTTTATGGTGAGCCAATTACAGGGAAGTCTATCTTGTTTGTGTTAGACCGCAGTGGCTCCATGAGCTCAGACGGTAGAATGGATAAGATGAAAGAGGAGCTCAAGTATATGATCGCTTCTATTAATGAAAATCGCAGCTTCGGATTCGTGTTGTTCCCGCTAGATTCCTATCCTGGTAAAGGTGTGGCGAAGGCAGATGCATCATTTAAGCGCCGTGCTACTTCATACGTGGATAAGTTAGAGCCTACTGGCACTACACCGATCAGTGAAGCGATGGAGCATGCCTTTAAGAGAGTAGTAGTGAAGAAGAACGTGGACACGATTTATCTGCTCTCAGATGGAGCACCTAACAAGCCTGCTGCGGAGGTGCTAGCACTTATCAACGGTCTAAATGCTGGTTACTATGTGCAGATTCACACTGTTTCTATCGGTGCTGACTCACAGTTTTTGAAAGATGTGGCTGCCGATAACAATGGCAACTACAGAGCTGTAAAATAGACAATTTTATCTGCCCAATAGCTAAGAACACAAAAATGCCCTAGCAGAGAAATCTGCTAGGGCATTTAAATTTGGTTTTAAATCTCGGTATTAGATGTCTGACACTGGGAGATTTGCTACTTCTTCACGGACTGACTCTGCAAGTGGAGTAGAGAGGTAGCGCTCAGTGGATGAACAGGCTACTGTGACGATGCGCTTGCCTTTGTTCTCTGGTAACTTAGCGAGCTGGATAGCTGCCCATACGTTAGCACCAGTGGAAATACCAGCTGGGAGACCTTCTTCCTGAGCTAGCTTCTGAGCTGTCTCGAATGCGTCTTCGTTTTCCACGAGGATGATGTCATCGATGATGTCTACGTTGAGGTTGTTAGGAATGAAGCCTGCGCCGATTCCCTGGATCTTATGTGGTCCTGGCTTGCCGCCTGAGATGACTGGGCTGTTCTTAGGCTCTACTGCGTATGTTTTCATGTCACAGCGTTGCTTGAGGACTTCAGATACACCAGTGATGGTGCCGCCTGTGCCTACGCCTGCTACGAAGATGTCGATCTTGCCGTCAGTGTCTCTCCAGATTTCTTCCGCAGTTGTTTGGCGATGTGCTTCTGGGTTAGCTGGATTGTCAAACTGCTGAGGTCCGAATCCGCCTTCTCCGTGTTCGTCGAGAAGTTGTTTAGCTTTGGCGATAGCTCCACCCATGCCTTTAGCGGCTGGTGTGAGAACGATCTCTGCGCCGAGCATGCGGAGTAGAACTCTACGCTCTATGGACATTGACTCAGGCATAGTGAGGACGCAGCGGTAACCTTTAGCACGAGCTACGAAAGCTAGGCCAATTCCTGTGTTACCAGAAGTAGGTTCAATGATAGTTCCGCCTGGTAGTAGTTTGCCTGTGCGCTCTGCGTCTTCGATCATGGCTTTGCCGATGCGGTCTTTGACGCTGAAGAGTGGATTAAAGAATTCTCCTTTGACGAGAATTTCTGCCTCAAGTCCCGCGGTGAGTTTGGAGAGTTTAATGAGTGGTGTGTTGCCGATTGTATCGACCATGCTGTCTGCTATATTGCTCATAGTTTTATCCTTACTTATTCTCCTTTATTGTCAAATGAGCATTTTGTAAGAAGTGTCATATTTAGCTAAAAGAATAGAGCTGACGCTTGCTAGTGATGCGAAAATAGGTAGTATGCCCACTCTTACCCCGAATTTCAGCAGATTTAACAACACAAGAAGAATAGAAAATATGTTCCGCAAAACTAGTATCATTGTCACTTTAGGGCCAGCAACAGACTCGCCAAAACGCCTCGCAGAATGCATCGATGCAGGCGTGGATGTCTTCCGTCTCAACATGAGCCACGCTCAGCACGACTGGTGTAGATCAGTAGTTCACCATATAAGAAGTATCGCTAGAGAGAAGGGGACGCATGTAGCAATTTTGTTCGACCTACAGGGGCCGTCTATCCGCACAGGTGATCTTGATGAGCCATTCCAGCTCGTTGAGGGAGATAGATTTGAAATCCGTAAGCGCTCAGAAGAGCCAACGATTCCATTCTCTACTACAGTGAACTACGAAGGGATGATGGATGACGTAGCAGCGGGTGCTACTCTCGTTGTCGATAACGGCACTATGCTGATGAAGATCGTGGAAAAGAACGATAACAACCTCATCTGTGATGTTCTCACAGCAGGTAAGATCGGTAACCGCAGACACATCAACCTACCAGGAACTCGTCTTAATCTCCCAGCTTTAACTACTAAGGATCACGAAGATCTGGCAGTGGCTGTAGAATGTAAGGCAGACTTTATTGCAGGATCATTCGTGCGTGACGCAGATCATGTGAACGAACTCCGTAGCGAAATGGAGAAGCTCGGTGGTAACTCACAGCTTATCTCTAAAGTAGAAGACCAAGAGGCTATCAAGAATATCGATGACATCATCGTGGCATCTGACGTTATCATGATTGCTCGTGGTGACCTAGGTATTGAAGTGCATGTTGAAGAGCTTCCAATTATCCAGCGCCAGATCGTTAAGCGTTGTCACGTGCTCGGTCGCCGAGTCATCGTGGCTACACACATGCTTGAGTCAATGATCACTAACCCTACTCCAACACGTGCGGAAGTGACTGACGTTTCTACTGCTGTGTATGAAGAGGCTGATGCGATCATGCTTTCAGGTGAGACTTCAGTAGGTGAGTATCCTATCCGCTGTATCGAGACTCTCGACCGTATCGCTATGCGTATGGAGCGTGAAGGTTCTATCGGTAACGGTGAACTAGCTGTTTATAATACAGCTAAGACCAAGGTTGTGAAGGCAGCTCTTACGCTTTCTGATTCTATCGAAGGTGCTCAGATCGTGGTATTCACTCGTAGAGGTCACATGGCGGTGCAGGCAGCAATGCTTAGACCACAAGCTAATATCCACGCATTTGCATCGACTCCTGAGGTTTGCCGTAAGTTGGCTCTCGCTCGTGGTATCAAGCCAAACACAATTCCATTCTTCGATGATCCACTCATCACGATTGATCACGCTGTTGAATACATGAAGGAAAATAACTTGGTCGAAGCAGGAACTCCACTAGTGGTAGTATCTGACACGCTTCGTAAGACTAAGATGGTTGATTCTATCCTCCTTATCTACGCGTAAGATACGGCTTTCTAATGAAAGAAAATTTACATAAGCAGGCTCTGATAAGGAGCCTGCTTTTTTCGTCTCTGTTAGTGAAGGAGATGAAGGGTGCGGCGCAGTTTGATTTAGGTCTGTTAGAAATTCCTACTGAGATGCCTGAGATCAGTTTCGAACAGAAACTAGGGCATGTCTATGAGGATGCGCTTGCGGCGCTGTTTGAGAGTTCTAGTGAGGTTGAGCTATTGGCAAAGAGCTTGCAGATATTTAACGATAAAAGAATTACACTAGGTGAGCTAGACTATCTAGTGAAGCATGGTGAACGTGTGCTACATGTAGAGCTGGCTGTCAAATTCTACATGGTTCACTATGACGGTGAGGTGGCACATTTTCCAGGGCCAGACCCTACTGATAACTGGTTGAACAAGCTTGAAAGGCTAGAGAGCCACCAGCTACAGATGTCGCAGAATGATTACGCTCAAAAGGTTCTTTTAGAAAACTATGGAGTAGAAAATGTTGAGGTCGAGCATTTGATCTATGGACGATTGTTTGATCACATTGCTGAAAAACGTAGACCAATACCTAGGGGGATGTCTGAAAATGCTCAGCGATCAATCTGGCTATATGTCTGTGAATGGGAGCAGTATTTTCCGACTGAAGAAAATGTTTACATGGTGCCAAAGCAGCTCTGGCCAGTGCCTGTTAGTGAGTTCAGCCAAGACTTGTTAGAGTCATTGCGAATGCTGAGTGTCTCTGATTTAAAAGACGAAGTGACTGAGCTGGGACGGTGCGTGATGGTGCATCGAGATACTTGGGAGGCACCAGTATTTGTTGTGCCTAAACTTTGGCCAAGAAGTTCGAACTAGAGTCTATTTAGCAAATAGCTGAGTGGCGTAGATAGTCCCGTCTGCTGCAACGAGGACGTCAATACCTGTGTGAGTGAAGTCGCCAGTGATGTTTTGAAAGTGGCCTGGTGAGCCGATCCAATTATTCACAAATGTGACTGAGACATCGCTTGCTGCGTAGCCTCTTATGCCTGCGACGTTTTCACCAAATCTCGTGAAGCCAAAGCCGAAGGCTGCGTTTGCTCTAGATTGTGCGTTGTCGTGTGAGATTTGAATCGGGGTAGAATTCGCTGGGGCTTGCTGTCTCATGTAAATATTATGAGATGCCGCTAGTGCGTCTAGCTGGGACGAACGAGTCAGAGGCGATAGGCTGTTAGAGTTACGTTCAGTATTTATTCTGGTGAATACCTGAGCTTCGTAGAGGTTTTGATTCGCAGAGACGGCACCACTAGTGGATGTTGTGCCAGAAGTAGATGTAGCTATAGTCGGGTCAGCCGGTGGGGTGATGAAGGTGGTGAGATTGTCGTCGTCACCACCGCCTTCACAGGCGCTGAGTATTCCGCAAGCTAGGATACAGCTGAGTTTAAAACGGAAAGATTTTATGATTTTTTGGTTCATAGTATTTTAATACTAACATTCTTCTTCAGCAGACGTCAAGGTAGTGGTTGCAAAATGACTTGGATGTGATCTGCTAGTGGCGATGCGACTCGATAAATATATTCAAAAGCTGACGGGCTCAGGAAAGTCAGAAGCGCGACTAAGAATAGCGAGAGGAGATGTCTGTGTGGAAGGTGAACAGATCAGGGATAACCTCCATGAAGTAGCGAAGCTGGATCGTGTGGAGGTGAGAGGGATAGATACGGATCTAACTAAGACAGAGAAACGCAGATACATCATGCTCAATAAGCCTGCTGGTTGTGTCAGTGCAACAACAGACCCTGAGCATGAGACTGTGATCGACCTCATAGACACGGATTATGCAGAGTCTCTACATATAGCAGGTAGGCTCGATAAGGAGTCTACAGGGTTAATCATTTTGACCAATGACGGTCAGTGGTCGAGACGGATTACAGAGCCGGTAGAGTCTGTAGCTAAGAGGTATAGAGTAGAAACTGAAAAGGAGATAGCTCCAGAGACTGTAGTTAGCTTCTCAGAGGGATTTTATTTTGCTTACGAAGATATCACTACTTTGCCAGCAGAGTTAGAAATACTGGGTGAAAAGTCGGCAATCGTGACGATCTGTGAGGGGAAGTATCATCAGATCAAGAGAATGTTCCATGCTGTGGGAAATCGAGTGGTCTCCCTACATAGACAGTCTGTAGGTAAATTAGTTATGGATAAATTGGCGATTGGTGAGTATCGTGAATTAAGCAAAGAGGAAATTGCTTTTTTTTGAATGGTATGATATAACTAGATTTCTAATACGCTATGAGTCAGTCTCAAATACAATATTGGCTAGCGCCAGCCGGAACTATTTTGGATGGAAATATCCCAGCTAACTTGCAGGGACCATTTTCTGTAACAGATATATCTCAGATGGTGTCGAATGGGACAGTGTTGACGAATGATTTGGTTTGTCCTGCTGATGGTAGCTATAATTGGATGGAAGTAGAGGTCCTGTTAGTAGCGGCTTCATATGGAGAAATATTGTATTATGATCCAATGGATGCGATTAATTATGGGGTGCCTCAGGTGCCGCAATATATGCCGACAAATGTCGGTGTTCCTCGTTCTAATTTGTCTAATGGTGGACAGTCGGATCGTTCTAAAACCAAGTCCTCTGACTCAAGTGCGACTCTCAAGATGATCTCTTATGCTGCGTTGACTATTGGTTTAATTGTTCTCTTAGTATGGGCGGTTAAGAATAAGGGTAGCGGTGATGTTGTGAAAACAGAAACTACTAGTGATATTGAGAAAGAGCTGTTTAGTGAACCTAAAAAGAAGTCAGTGGTGAAGACTGTGGACTTCATGATTAACGGTGGTCAGACTAGGATGATTCAGCTTCCTCTGGGAGCTAGTTCGATGACGATAGATTGCCCTCTAGGCTGTAAGTATCTACTGTTGCAACGTGAGGTCTCAGAGAATCAAATAGATAAATACGCACTGATCAATCTCAAGGGGTCTAAGAAAAGGCGTATTACGATAGGTGTTAGAGATCGTTTTTTGTTCCTCAGCCCTGGTGCTCGTGATAGGACCTCAGGAGTGGTGGAAATAAAGTGAGTTGATCTTGTGATAAACTGAACAAGATATGCTAAATATGAGCTTTAGGGCTGGTCTATTTTTTGTGGAATGATTACTTATTGGCCATGAAGCATATTGATATTGATTCAGTCAAAAAGTATCTGTTAGGTCTCCAAAACGCGATTTGTAGTGAACTAGAAGAGCTTGATGGTGTTGAGAAATTTCAGGAAGATACTTGGAAGAGAGAAGAAGGCGGAGGTGGCCGTTCTATGGTGATTACTGAGGGTGGTGTTTTTGAAAAAGGTGGGGTGAATTTTTCTCATGTTATGGGGGCCAGTATGCCAGGAAGCGCTACTGCGCATCGTCCAGAGTTAGCTGGTAGAAGTTTTGAGGCAATGGGAGTTTCACTAGTAGTCCATCCTAGAAATCCACAGATTCCGACGACTCACATGAATGTGAGATTTTTCGTGGCTAAGAAAGATGGAGAAGATGATATCTGGTGGTTTGGTGGCGGCTATGATCTGACTCCCTATTATCCGTATGAGGAAGATTGTGTGACGTGGCACCAGACTGCTAAAGATGCTTGTGATCCATTTGGTGATGATCTTTATCCACGCTTTAAGAGGTGGTGTGATGAATATTTCTATCTCAAGCACAGAGATGAAACGAGAGGTGTGGGTGGCTTGTTCTTTGATGATTTGAATGAGCTTGGATTTGATAGAAGTTTTGAATTTATGCAGAGCATTGGTAATAGTTTCATGAGAGCGTATGAGCCGATCGTGAAGAAGCGTGTTGCTTCTCCTACTACTGAGGCGCAAAAGGATTTCCAGCTTTATAGACGTGGTCGCTACGTAGAATTTAACCTCGTGTATGATCGTGGAACATTGTTTGGCCTTCAGTCAGGTGGACGCACTGAATCTATTCTGATGAGTTTACCACCAGTGGTAAAATGGGGATACTGCTATGAGCCAGAGCCTGGCACACCTGAGGCTAAGCTCTACACAGATTACCTTAAGCCCCGTGACTGGCTTTAGCACTGGTAACTATTTCATTGTCACTAGGGTGTGCTAATCCTATGGTGAGTCATGTGTTATGTGAAATTAGGTTTATTGTGCTCAGTAATGTTTGCTCTTAGTTCTTGTGAGCAGAAGGGTGATGTGACTGAGCAAACGTCTGAAAAAGTAGAGATCGTTGAATTGGCTCCACCAAGTGCCGAGGCGTATTTCTCTAAAGAGGCTCAGGTAGCATTACCAGCGGTGAAGTGGGCGATCCGGCAGAAGGATGCAGATTTGATCAAGAAAGTGTGGCTTAAGGGCGAGAATAGTGAAGCGAGAAGTCTGGCGATACATTATCTACTGCAATGGGTGGATTCAGATAAAACTAAATATTCTAAACAGATACGAAGTTCTGATTATGAAGAGGCAGACTCAAATTCTCGTGAAAGTGAACTGTATATAGCCTACGAAAAACTACGATCAGATTACTCTAAAACCAGCCAGTATTATAAGGATTTCGTTGAAAAGTTTTTTATTAGTGAGGCTAATAGAAAGCATATAGAAACAGCGGATAAAGTTTTACTAAGTAGGATAATCCTTCCTGAGGATAAGAGTAACCAGTGGCGAGAGTTTGATAGCTATGTGGTTAGTTTGACGAGAGAGATAAGTTCTCAGCAAAACACTATACTTCTTAAAAATGTTTTTGATGCAGGAAACGATGACCCCTTTTCTAGCAAAGGTTGTATACCCAACTTTGGATTTCGAGTTTCTTTTGTAAAAGATGGTAAGGTCTTAGATATAAATTTCTGTTTTCAGTGTGGTATAATGTGCCTATCAAAAAATAGTAAGTTTATTTCAGGTAGTGATTTCAATAGAAGTGAGGAGGAGTTGTTAGCATTGATGAAAACTATCTTTAAAGAAGATAAGGCGATTCAAGATCTCGATTTATAAACCGATCATGCGTGCGCCTTTCTAATAAATGAGGTGATTTTTAGCTCTAAAATGGTAAATAGAATACGTTATAATCACTTGCATTAAGCGGTGTGATAGGGGATGTTCAGTGCATGGCAATTGAAGCAGTTACAAAGATTAGTGGAAGAGCAGTTCCCGTGGCGGGGGCTGATGTGGATACAGACCGTATCATTCCAGCAAGATTTCTAAAATGTGTTACTTTTGATGATCTGGCAGAAGGTCTGTTCTATGACGAACGATTTGATTCTGAAGGTATTAGCAAAGGACACAGCATCGATAATTCAAAGTTCTCTGGAGCTTCGATCATGGTGGTTGGGCCAAACTTTGGTTGTGGCTCTTCTCGTGAACACGCTCCGCAGTCGATCAAGCGATTCGGCTTTGATGCTATCGTAGGAGTGAGTTATGCAGAGATTTTCTTCGGTAACTCTACTAACCTCGGGATGCCATGTGTCAGCCTGACTGAGTCTGAGAATGAAGAACTCATGCAGCTCGTGGAGCAAAACCCAGAAGCTGAACTTTCTCTCAACCTCGAATCCATGAAGCTTAATTTTGCTGGTAAAGAATTTACAATAACGATGCCAGACGGTGCTCGTGAAGCTCTCGTTAGTGGGAAGTGGGATGCGATCGCTGAGCTAGTAGAGAACATGGATCAGATCGATGCTGTTGCAGACTCGTTAGCCTACGTTTAGTAGCGCTGTCCTAAACAATATGAAAAAGGAAACTCCATTCATTGAAGTGCAAGATCTTCACCAGAGATTTGGTGATCATCATGTCCTTAAGGGGGTGACCACTCATATTAATAAAGGCGAAACTGTCGTGCTGCTGGGCGGCTCAGGTGGTGGTAAGAGCGTTTTAGTTAAGCATTTTGTAGGGCTACTCAGCCCCTACGAAGGAAAAGTCATTGTAGAAGGTGAAGACATTTCTGATATGAATGAGCGTCAGCTCGGCAAGGTTCGTAGGAAGGTGGCGATGATGTTCCAGAATGGTGCGTTATTTGATTTCCTTACTGTTGGGCAGAACATTGCTTTTCCTCTCAGGGAACGTGGACTCAAGGATGAAGCGGAGATTGAGCGTCGTGTGATAGAGACTTTAGAAATCGTGAGGCTTCCGGGTCAGGAAGATAAAATGCCTGCTGATCTCTCTGGAGGAATGCGTAAACGCGTGGCGCTGGCGAGAGCTATAGTGGACAAGGCTACTTGTGTTCTGTATGATGAGCCTCACGCTGGATTAGACCCTATTACTGCGGACTCTATCGATCACCTGATCAAGGATCTGCAACGTGACCACGGAATGACTAACATCATCATTACGCACGAGATGCGCAGTGTCTTCAGAATCGCTGACCGTGTGATATTCCTCAAAGAGGGGAACGTTTACTGGGAAGGCACACCGCAGGAAATGAAAGACTCTGGAGATCCTGAGCTTACCAATTTCATCGAAGGAAGAGCAGAGCCTGAAGGGGCATGTTACTAAATCTAACAATAACTTTTAAACTAATAATTCCATGGCAATCAAAGAAAAAAGGCATGAAGCATACGTAGGTCTGTTTCTCTTGGTAGGACTCATCATCCTAGGGGCTCTAGTGGTGAAGTTCGGCAGACTAGGTGAAAACAGCATGGATGGAAAATATAATGTGGAGCTCGTATTCAAAGATGCTTCTGGTCTGATCAAAGGTAGTGAAGTGCGTATGGGGGGGGCGAGGATCGGTAAGGTAACGAACACTCCTGCGCTGGCTGAAGATCTAACTGTGAGACTGAATCTCCGCCTCGATGGGAGAATCAAGATCGATAAAGACAGCATTTTCCAGATTCAATCATTATCACTCATTGGTGACAAAATGATCGTTGTTTTACCTCCTGAGGTGAAGAGCGGTGAGTTCATCACAGATGGAGAAATGTTGATTGGTGGTGGACAGGGAGGGCTTGACGCCATCCAGTCAGATGCTGAATCTGTGGCAAAAGATGCTAGAGTTCTGATGAAAGACGCTCGGACGACTTTACTAAAAGTAGATGCCTCACTAGACGAAATCCGTATGATCACTGGGCGTCTCGCTGAGTCTATTGATAAAGTGAATACTAGTATCTTAGATGAAAAGAACGTTAAGCACATTAGTAACTCATTGGCGAATATCGAAGAAATTACCGCAAGCTTCAAGGGGTTGAGTGATGATATCAGGCCTACGTTAAAAGAAGCTAGAGAAGCGATCGCTATAGTGAAATCTGCTGCTGGGACTGCGGAGAAAACTTTTGCCGACGCGAGTGAGCAGATTGAGAAATTAGAGCCGGTGTTAAAGGGCGTCCCATCTGCGATAGCTAGTCTAGAGACAGCGGCTGATAAAGCTGGTGAGACAATGGATTCTGCGAAACGTGCGATAGCTAAAGTGGGTGAAGGCAGTGGCTTACTAAGCACCTTATCGAACGACAAAGAATTCGATACAGATACCAAGCAATTCGTCAAAAACCTCAAACACTATGGCATTCTACGCTATAAAGATGATGCTACTTACAACGAAAAGGACCCTAAAAAGAACCGCTATAGAAGCCCAAGAAGACGCTAGTTTGTCTTCATCGGAATCGTGAAGATGCCTGTTTGATTGCCTTTTCTGTAGCTAGAGATGAAGGTGGTAGGGACGCCGTTTTTATCTGTGTAGAATGATGGTCGCTCCATGCGTTCTGCTTTGAAGGTAGATGCATCCGCTGATTTGAAGCTTTTCGCTAAGTGTGGGTGCTTGGCTTTCTCCCAATGAATACCATCTGCAGATGTGATGAATCCGTAGTGAGTGTGGGCATGGTAAGTTGCGTAGTATCGCTTACGAGTCTGATCATACCAAATAGATGCGTCCTCAGTATCGAAGTCTTTGATCGCTAGTTTTGGCTGGATCTTGAATGGACCGATTGGATTATCTGACAGCGCTGTTGCTTGAACACGTTGGCCTCCTTTGGCTGTTTTATCTCCTTTGATGAGCATGAGATATTTCCCCTCTGGTGTCTGAACTACAGCTGGATTCACGGTGATGGTGAAAACTGGTGCAGTTGGTATCACGCTCGGCTTATCTTGGCGTTTCCACGGTCCTGAAAGGGATTTTGATACGGCTACACCAGCTCGTTGATTGTTGCGTAGGGTCGGCCAATTCTTGTGTCTGTAGCCCTTTTTAGCTGTTTCAATGAGATCTTCTGGGCTGAGGTTTTCTGCTGTGGTGGAGATATAGTAGAGATAGTAGCTGTCGCCAAACTTCTTGATTTTTGGATTGTGTGCAGTGACCGTATCCCAGTTGCCAGGTCCACGGCCTTTGAGGGCTGTGTAGGAGTATTTCCATGGGCCAGAAGCATTGTCAGATGTAGCTACAGCGATCTCTGAGTGAGTCAGCCAGCTAAGAAATCCGATGGACTTAGGAAAACGAGAGTAGAAGAGGTAGTATTTCTTATCGTCTCCTTGAATGATTGATCCGCCCCAGTTGAACCAGTCTTTGCTAGTGAAGTGGTTTTCTGGTTTGTAGTTCTCTAGCTTCGGATGCCATGTGTCCGTGGTGTTAACAGCTTTGTTGATGACTTCATCTGGGAGTGGCACAGGCTTGTTGGTTTTCTTGTCGATGAGCATGAGAGCTTTTTTCTCACGGAGATCATCAGATAGGATTTCGGCTAGGCGTTTGACGTCTTCTGGCTTCTTGGATGCTAGGTCAGTCTTTTCGCCGATGTCGTTCTTGAGGTTGAAGAGCTGGATCTTCTGGTCTTTATGCCAGTAGATGAGCTTGAGGTCACCGAGGCGAATAGCCGAGTGAGGTGGGCGATGATAGAGGTTTGGGTAGTGCCAGACTAGGGGACGTTTAGATCGATCTAGCTTATTATTGGTTAAGACTGGCTTGAACGAAATTCCGTCAGTCTTAGGGATGTCTTTTACTCCTGCGAACTCTAAGAAAGTAGGGAAGATGTCCTCTATTATGATTGGGGTATTGGTGCGAGTATTAGCTTTTGTGAGCGTTGGGTGCTGGACAATGAGTGGCACTCGAGTTCCACCTTCATAGGCAGAGATTTTATCGCCTTTAAGCGGTAGGTTTTGGGGATTGTTTCCCGGACTGCCGTTGTCTGACATGAAGATAATGATGGTGTTATCTGCTATACCTAGACGCTCGATGGTCTGGGTCAGATCACCGAGCGACTTGTCCATAGATTCTAGCATCGAAGCGTAGACTTTCTTATGTTTGTTCCACTTTGAGTTATCATAGTTAGGTAAGAATCTACGATCTGGCTCGAATGGAGCGTGCACACCGTAATGCGACATATAGAGGTAGAATGGTTTTTTAGCTGCTACAGTTTTTTCAAGTTCAGTGATTACTTCACGTGTGATGGCTTCGGTGAGGTTGATTTTTTGACCATGATATTTATCGAGTCCTGGGATGTCCCAAATGTGAACACCTGGTTGACGCCAGTTCGCGGAGAAATTTTTATCACCATGATATGATCCTGGACCACCCATGTAGGATCCAGCAATATTAACGTCGAAGCCTAGATTTGCAGGGTCTGCACCTGCTGTGTCTTTCGCTCCAAAGTGTGCTTTGCCAGCGTGGATGGTGTGGTAGCCATTTTTCTTGAGCAGTGAAGGTAAGGTCGTGGCGGCAAATGAACGTGGCTCTTTAGAGCCTACTGGTTGAAGTCCGTTGACTGGCCATTTTGTTAATCCCAGATGTTTAGTAGCGCTCTCAGGAGATTTATTTTTTCTTAGTGTCCATGAGGTTACTTGATGGCGTGCAGCATTGTAGCCAGTCATGAGGGAAATCCTAGATGGGGAACAGGTATTACACGCATAGGCTTGAGTGAAGACTAGACCTTTAGAGGCTAATTTCTCCATATTCGGAGTGCGATAGTCTTTGTTGAGCTGGGTGGTCTCTGAGTGAAATGGAACAGAAGTATCCTGCCAACCCATATCATCAACGAAGAAGAATAGAATGTTCGGCTTTTCCGCTGCACTGAGTGGAAGCAATGTCAGGAGTGATGCTGATAATGTCGTGAGAAGTCTCTTCATGATTATTTATACGTTGATTAATTATATGTCATACAGATTATTTTTCAATCTATAATTATTTCATCGCTGGATAAGGATACTTTCACAGAAGCATGCTTGTCGTGTAGTAGTTGGATACTGTAAGCTGATGTTTAAGTGTTTCCTACATTGGAGCTACAAACGGTTATATGACTAGAGATTCAGAGAGTAAAAAATACTGGGCGTTCATTTCTTATTCCTCGAAGGATAAGAAGTGGGGATCTTGGCTGCATAAGCGTTTAGAAAACTATCCTATTCCCAAGGAATTCCAAAAGACTGAGCTGTTTGATGGAGCTATCTTAGGCAAGAATCTACGCCCAGTCTTTAGAGATCGAGATGAACTAGCGGGGTCTTCTGAGCTAGGACCAGCGATCTTTTCAGCACTAGAGCAGTCTCGCTATCTGATCGTGCTGTGTTCTAAGAATTCTGCTCAATCTGAGTGGGTGAACAAGGAGATTGAAGACTTTAAAGATCTGGATGAGGGGAATGCCAAGTATATATTGGCGTTGATTCTAGATGGTGAACCGAACGCAACAAGTAATGCTAAGGTCGATGATTCGGAGGAATGCTTTCCACCTGCTCTGCGATATCCGTTGGAGCCACTAGCTGGTGATTTACGTAAAGAAGGTGACGGCAAGGAACGAGGTTTCTTGAAGGTGCTCTCTGGGGTAGCTCAGTTAGATTTTGATACTCTGTATCGCAGGCATGAGAGGGCGCAGAGGAAGAAACGGCTCTTTATTGGCGGTGTGGCAGCCTGTGTGATTTTCATGCTGGCAGGATTGTTGGTCTTTGCACTAAGCCAGAAGAAGCTCGCTGAGGAGAAAACAGCGGAAGTGGAAGCAGAAAGGTCAAAGACTGAGTTAGAGTTGATGAATTCTTACACTGAATCAGGCAAGAATCTGATGAAGGATAATCAGTCTTATGATGCGATCGTGAAATTACTCAAAGCAAATTCAATAGCGACCAAACATACTAAAGATACTGAAGGAATCAGAAATTTACTCCAGCAAGCAGTAGACTCAAACTACTTGATTCATCAATTCCGCCCTCATGATACAGTTATTGATCGTGTAGAGTTCTCAGCAGATTCGAAATACCTTTGTTCTGTGTCAGTAGATCGCGATGAGTTTGCGGTGTGGAGCACAGAAAGCTGGCAGAAGGTATATAGTAAAGAGCTTAAAGATCTCGTATACGCAGGTTTCACAAAGGACGGTCAAGTCGTCAGCCTGCAATCTAATAACTTTGTGGGAGGTGATGGTTTTTACACGACTTGGAGTATGTGGACAGAAGGAGGAGAGTTATCTAAGGCGAAGCAGTTTGATGGATGGGCGGTGCGTGTGGCCAATTTAAGCAAATTTAACCATACACTGTTTTATCTCTCTAATTCTTCTGACAGTGGAGCAGGGCCGTTTAAAGGGATCGTCTATAGTATGGCGAGCTTAGAGAATATAACTGAATGGTCATACAGTGAGGAAAGAATGTGGTCTGAAGTTGCTGAAATACCAGGTTCTAGTCATTTTGTATTCAGGGCAAAAGAGAGCGATAGTCAGTCTGTTTTTGATGCAAAAGGGAAACAACTTTGTGAAATTGAGAAACTGAATCCCTATGCAGTAGCCGGTCTTATTTTTAGTAAAGAGCAGTCAGTCCTGATAGATAAAAGCGAATATAAGATAAAGATGTGGAGTCTTACAGATGGTAGCGTTTCTGTAGAAAAAAATATAGCAGGGCGTTATCACAGGACTTCGGATCATTCGTTCTTTTCAGATTCAAAAGAATTAGTAAAGGAGACTCAAATGCAAAATTGGATCCAAGTAAATGGTTTAGAGGATTATCCTTATACTTCAATGAGATACGGGACTGGGTCAGCTCAGTCTGAGTTGTTTGCTACTAGTGATGGTGGGACGATCTATGTTTCAGCTAAAAGTAATAAATTTGATATCACTTTTAGAAATAAAAGTCCTGTGAAACAGCTTAAAATGAGCCCCGATGGTCAGGTGTTATGCTCTGTGAATAAGGATGGATATATAGAAGTCTGGCAAATGGATCAAAGCTTAGTAACTCCAGTCAATGCGCCTGGGTTCGAAGTGAGTCACATGGAGAGTGATGCTCAATCAGATGCCATCTTAATGAGGTCTAATAGCGAACTCTGTATTTATAATACGAAGAAAGAGGCGGTTCAGTATGAATTGAAGATAGAAGGCGGCGCTAAGTTTAATAATCACGATTGGTTTCCTTATTCTAACTTGCTAGTGATCTCATCCTCTAGTGATGATAAAATCATGAACCCGTCACCCAGGACGGTGAGAGTTTATGATACTTTGGAGAAAAAGCTAAAGTTAACGATAGAGAATTCCTTTTTCAATGCTCTGCTCCCTGACGGGAAATCAATCCTTGTTAGATCCAATAAAAAAGTCCTTAAGTATGATTTAGAAACTGGAACCCCATTGGTATTATGGGATGAAAGTAACTATGAGAGCATTTCAGCTTCCTTTGTTTTTCGGAAAGGTGTGTTGATTCTGGTCACTCCTCAGTATGAAATACAATCGATCTCTCTTGAAGACGGCAGGATCTTATCTAGTTATAAATTCACCAGCACAGCGGAGAAAGATGAACCAGATTATGGTTTTTCATATGCTAAGCTATCTAGAGATGAGAGATATCTATTGCTGATGTCATCTTGGCAAAGCGGACTTGTCTGGGATTTTGATAAAAAGGAATTCTCGAACATTTCTTATAAAAGTCACTATCCTGAAATCTATAATTTTGATTTCACTGGGAAAATTATTTTTAACCATGAGGTCTATGAAAAAGGTAAAACTCTTCGTAGTATCAAGATTCAGAAGTTTCCTTCTTTTACAAAGTTGCATTCGATACCTGTAGAGGAAATAGCTAACTTATATATGCTTGATTCCAATAGAGTCGTCGTTGCTGAGAGCTATGACCAATTTGTGATTGTGGATGTAAATACTGGGGAGAAGTTAAAGCGATTTTCGGATTGCGAAACTTACGATGAAGATCTCTGTGTCTTGGTGTGTGAGGTGAATAACAATGTGGAGGTTTGGAATCTTAAAACCATGCAGATGCTAAATAGGCTACCCATTGATTATTTGTCTGATCCTGTTATTTCTAGCGATTCAAAGTATCTCTATTATCTAGGACGTGATCACAAAGTCTATAAGGCATCAATCCAAATAGAGGTGGAGGATCTCATTCGTAGAGCTAGTGAAGAAGTGAGATTTAAACTGCTGCGATAAAATGAATGTGTGTGAACTCTGATATGTAGTTAGTCATGGCTGCGTATTGTGCTTGTAATGTATCGTTGATGTCATAAATTTTCTTCAAATATTATGGAGATCTGGGAAGCGATTATAGTTGGGATAGTTCAAGGTTTGGCGGAGTTTTTGCCGATTTCTTCGTCGGGTCATATCGTGCTTACTCAGGTGTTACTGGGGATCGATGAGAAGAATTTGGCGTTTGAGGTGGTGCTGCATTTGGGAACTTTGGTGAGTGTCGTGATTTTCTTCAGAGCGAGCCTCTGGAAATTATGCCAGTCTCTGTGGACCAAAGATATGAAAGAGGAGAGAATGAAGATTTTCTGGCTCGGAGTCGCTACGGTGCCTGCTGTTGTGGCTTATAAATTGTTTGGTGATTACTTTAAGGCTGCCTATGATAATCCGGTTTTGGTAAGTGGCTTGTTGCTACTTACTGCGGCTCTATTGTTCGTTCCTAAGATGGTGAAAGCTAAGTCGGCTGGAATCGGTGCGAAGAGTTCGTTATGGATGGGTGTAGGTCAGGCATTTGCGATTTTACCGGGGATTTCACGTAGTGGCTCTACGATCGCAGCTGGTCTAATGAGTGGTGTGAAGGCTGAGAAGGCGGCTGAGTTTTCGTTTCTGATGTCGATCCCAGCTATCGTAGGTGGATTTATTTTGACTCTGAAAGATGTGGCTGAGGAAGTGGCAGTCGTAGATGGCGTTGAAGTAGAGAAAGGCTGGAGTGCTGCGTTGGATTCATGTTTGAGTCAGTCCTATCTAGCTGGAGCACTAGCAGCAGCAGTGGTTGGGCTATTTGCGATCTATCTGGTGATGGACGTTGTGAAGCGTGGCAAGCTAGAATACTTCTCGTATTATCTGATAGCAGCAGGTATAACGGGAATGATTTATTTTTCTACTATTGGTTCATAGTAAAGATAGACGATGAACTAACTCGAGACTGCTCAAGAATGAGGCGCAACATTAGCATACAGATATTCGCTCTAATAGGGCTATTGTATTCTGGGCTGATGGGATCATCTGTGCAGGCTCAGGTGCAGGTGACTCTGGCTGATGGATTTGATTATCCCGTGGGGAAACCAAACGCTAAAAATTATTATAAGGCGAGAGGGATGCGGTTGCGGAGTCCAGTTCATTTCGGCGAAGACTGGAATGGAACAGGTGGTGGGAATACAGACCTGCATGATCCGATCTACGCCTGTGCGAATGGAGTGGTGACTTTTGCTCATGATATCCGTGGTGGCTGGGGTAGAGTCATTATCATTCGGCATGCTTATAGAGAGCCAGCTACTGGAAAGATAAAGTTTGTAGATTCTCTATATGGTCATAACCGTAAGATGTTAGTGAAGAAGGGTGATCAGGTGATCCGCGGCCAGAAGATAGCAACGATGGGTAATAATAGGGGGATGTATCCAGCTCATTTACATTTTGAAATCCGTCATAATATCAAGGTGGGAATGCAGCGCACGAGTGTCTCAAAGTCGCTAGTGAACTGGGCTGATCCTACGGCATTTATTAAGAAATACAGGAAGCTGCAGAAGGAGTGGCGTAAGCAGGCTGTGCCGACTGGAACATACAAGGTTTACAAAGGCTTCAAGGGGTTGTAGACCAGTGCATACAAATCTCACATTTTACTCTCTAGAACATGGCAACAAAGAAGAAACAATCAACCTGGGCAATAGTGCTGACTATCGTGCTTTCACTAGCGGCTTGGTATATCAAGGGACAAGAGGATAAGAAACGTGAAAATGCTGGCTATGGTGATGAGGCTAAGAGCGAAAAATCTGCTAATTCTAGAGGTGCCCATTCTAGTTCAGTGTCTGATCGTCTTGCTCCACCTGATCAAGATTCAGGATCAAAACCAGCTATTTCTGGTGGACTAGTAAAATTTGTAGATAGAGATCTTCCAGATAATTTACTACGTGAGCTCACTCCTGTAAAATTTAAGAATAGAGAGTTCGATGTGTTAAGGAACTGCACATTGATTGATCATAGAAATAATGATGGAGACAGTTTCCACGTAAAGCATAGTGGTGAGAAAACTGAGTTTCGTTTGTATTACGTAGATACACCAGAGAGTAGGAAGCACAAGCACAACGGTAAGCGTATCCAAGAACAGGGTGAATATTTTGGTGGTCTTAGTATGCAGGTCACAACTGAGGTGGGTAAAATTGCCAAATCTTTCGTCAAAGATTTACTAAAGAAGCCATTTACGGTGGTGACGAAGTGGGAAGATGTTTATACGCCTGAGCGTAAATACTGCTACGTGATCGTGAAGTGGCAGGGGAGAGATGTTTACCTGCATGAATTGCTTGTTTTAAAAGGACTAGTGCGCATCAAGACGAGAGGTGCAGCTCTGCCTGATAATACGAATTACCATAATCAAAAGGCTAATATTCTCCGCATGGAAGCAAAGGTAAAAGCCGCCAAACTAGGAGTCTGGGGAATGTAGTTCTTGTAGTTTCAGTTATAAATTTAAAAGAAAAAACGATGTTAGCAAAACGTATTATACCATGTCTGGATGTCACTAATGGCAGAGTAGTGAAGGGGACCAATTTTGTCGATCTAGTGGATGCAGGGGATCCTGTAGAAAGTGCCATTGCCTATAATGCTCAGGAAGCAGATGAGTTAGTGTTTCTAGACATTACAGCATCTAGTGATGGCCGTGAAACGATGGTAGATGTAGTTCGTAGAACTGCTGAGCATTGTTTCATCCCTCTAACTGTAGGTGGCGGTATCCGCACTGTAGAGGACATGCGTAGGATGTTGCTGGCTGGAGCTGATAAGGTCGGTATGAATACGGCTGCTGTCGTGAATCCTGGTGTGATCGATGAAGGCGCTAAGGCGTTTGGCGATCAATGTATCGTGGTCGCTATCGATGCGAAACGTGATGCTGATGGTAAGTGGGGAGTTTACACACATGGAGGGAGGAAGCCTGTTGGACTGGATGCTCTGGAGTGGGCGAAGGAAGTTTATAATCGTGGTGCAGGTGAAATCCTACTGACAAGTATGGATGCGGATGGAACGAAGGATGGCTATGACATAGAGCTGACTGCTGCAGTGAGTGATGCAGTAGGAATACCAGTGATAGCGAGTGGTGGAGCAGGGAATTTACAACACATGGTAGATGTGCTAGAAGAAGGGAAAGCGGATGCCGTTTTGGCAGCTAGTATTTTCCACTTTGGTCAGCATACTGTGAGAGAAGCTAAGGATTACTTTGCAGAGAGAAACATTCCTGTTAGACCGATGGTGAGGTAATCATTTGATAAAAATTTTAAAATAAAACGATGTCTGAAGAAGTAAAACAAATCTATCACTGCGACCGATGCGGTGAAGTCTTTAAGTCTACAATTAAGCCAGTTTCTGACCTGAAATGTAGCTCATGTGGAATGCCTCCAGTGAGAACAAGGTTTGCTCAGTTGACTGATATGCCAGCACTAGACCACGCAGCACTGGATCTAGATCATGGTGTGGCAGGAAAAGATGCTGCAGACTTCGTGTCTATGCAGCGCAGAGCGAAGCAGCGTAGGGCGATGGCGATGTATGCTGGGTGGGTAGTATTATTGCTAGTCATCGGCGGAGTGGGCTATTACGTAAAAGAACAAAACAGGAAAAAGAAAGATGAGAAGTCTCTGCTTTCGAGAGGTAGCTGGCAGTTTCAAGAACGTGAAAAGAAAGCAGCTAAAGAATGTGCTCGGACCTTTGGTAGATACGCTCAAGCTACTACTGGTAACTCAAGGGCTCTCTATATGGCGGACGGGACAGACTATCTACTAGATATGCGTCGTTACTATAATAATCCTCTAAATAATCTAGTGAAGTATGAGGCTGCAAATATGATCGAATATAGGCTAGAGGAGTCGAACGGACGTGAACGACTAGATGCCAAGTTTGAAATTCGAGAAGGTAAGGTGCTTAGAAAGCTTGAAGTTGTATTCTGGAAGCAAGATGATAAGTGGCTTGTAGATTGGGCTCACTTAGTGAGAATTGGTGAAATGCCATGGGGCGCCTTCTTGAATGATAATTCTATCACGATTCCTCAACGCTTTAGATTGTATTTCAGAGTTCCTAAGACAGAAGCTTCTGTGGTGGGCTATACTGACTTGGTGTTTGCCAAGCCGATAAACGATCACATTAAGCCGCACTTTATGCCTACGACTGTGTTGGTCAAAGATAACACACAGCTAAAACAAGATATTTTAAGGCATATGGAGGCGAAACAGAAACGCGGTTTTGATGATAATGATCAGATCTTGGGTAAAATGGATCCTAGCTTTATGGTGAGAGCTCTAGTTACTATTGGATACGAAGACATCAAAGGTGAGAGACGACTCGTGTTGAAAGAGTTGAATCAAACTGATTGGCTTGCAGTGCCTAGGAAAAAGTAGCTTAAGAAGTAATCGCTCTGTGCATCAAGCTGATGTCCGGAGTGCGCTCTGTCCAGATCTGAAATGAGATGGCGCCTTGGTGAATAAGCATTGATAGTCCATTGGATGTCTTGGCTCCAGCGCTCTCTGCTGCTCTTAGTAGCTCAGTCTTAGGTGGGCTATAGATAGCATCATAGACTAGGTGGTGAGGGCAGATGCTCTCTAGTGGAAACGGTGCTGCATCCTCTGGCTTCATGCCTAGTGATGTAGCATTGATGATGATCGTTACCCCTTTAGCTGCGTTACTTAGTTCTTCTGCTGAATTTCCTATGGTGTGGATGCTTGCTGCGTAATTATCACTGAGTTTCTGTGATAGATCGTCGAGCTTGCTAGCGGTTCTGTTAGAGAGATAGAGCTTATGACATCCTACTCTGGCTAGCTGGGTGGCGATGGCTTTTCCCGCACCCCCACCAGCGCCTAATAGTAGAATGTCTGAGCCTTTGATTGAGGTCTTGAAATCTTCCTCCAGTGCTTGGATCAGTCCAGGGCCATCGGTGTTGTCAGCTAGTATCTTACCGTCTTTAAAGTGGATGGTGTTCGCTACTCCAAGGGCTTTTACAGAATCAGAAATGACATGGCTATTCTCTCTAGCTTCAAGCTTGTGAGGGATAGTGACATTGCAACCTAAGAAGCCTAAGCCCTGCATGAGGGTGAAGGCTTCTGTTAGTTCGCCTGGCTTTAGCTCTAGGCGGATGTAGCTGATGTCGATGTTTAGCGCATCGAGTGCAGCTTGGTGCATCTGAGGCGATGCTGAGTGCGACACAGGATAACCTAAGACTGCTAGTTTAGCATTCTCAGGGAGTGAGTTTTCTCTCAGATCTGAAATTGTGTAAACGTGCTTCATGAGAGTTCTGATACGGCTCTTTGGACTCTGCGGATGCTTTCTTCTTGGCCTAGAATTTCTAGAATGACACCTAAGTCTGGTCCCCCAGACATGCCGCTGAGAGCGACACGGGTAGGGAACATGAGTTGACCTGGCTTAGCTCCATTTTCTTTAGCTGTGCTGCCGATCGTTGCTTTGGCTTCTGACCAGTCTGTTAGGGCGCTGAAGTTCGCTGTGAGTTTTTCTAACAGAGTTGCTGCTTGGTCATTCTTTTTGACCTTAGCCACTACTTCTGCATCGAATGGATAGTCAGCATCAGTGAAGAAAGCGATCTGTGCTGGGACTTCGCTGAGCAGTCTGACCTTCTTTTGCACCGAAGCTGCGATTTGAGTGTAGTTTTCTCCGATAGGTAGGCCTGCCTCTGAGACATAAGGGAGTGCCGCTCCTGCGAATTGATCAGGAGTAAGGGCGAGGAGGTGCTGTTGGTTTACCCATGCACATTTTTCGATGTCGAACTTAGCTCCTGAGCGGTTGACGGAATCGAGGTCGAAGTTTTCGACCAACTCGGACATGCTGAAAATTTCTTTATCACCTTTTGGCGACCAGCCTAGTAGAGCGATGTAGTTATTCACCGCTTCTGGGAGATAGCCGTGAGTGGTGTATTCCTTGAGAGCTGCGCCTTGGTCACGCTTAGACATCTTGGAGCCATCTGGATTTAGAATCAATGGGATGTGGGCGAACTTAGGCGGCTCTACTCCGAATGCTTCATAAAGCTGAAGGTGCTTCGGTGTGTTCATGAGGTGGTCTTCGCCTCGGATCACGTGAGTCATTTTCATCTCGATATCATCCACTACGTTTACGAAGTGGAAAACGAAGTCGCCATTGGAACGTTTGACGGTCATGTCTGGATTGATAGACTCGTCTGTGTAGTCGATAGTGATTTCTCCACAAACTAGGTCAGTCACAGTGACTGGCTTGCGATCGAAACGGAATCTCCAAGCACCGTCGTCCTCGTAGACTCGGCCAGCTGTTACTAGTTTCTGGAACCATTTTTCGTAAATTTCTTGGCGCTCAGATTGATTGTATGGGCCACAGTCTCCACCTTCGTTTGGGCCTTCGTCCGCATTCATACCTAGCCATTTTAGCCCAGAGTAGATGCCAGCGTGGGCGTCTGCTTTGTTACGTGCCTTGTCAGTGTCTTCCACTCTGAGGATGAATGCTCCGCCATGCTTACGAGCATAGAGCCAGTTAAATAATGCGGTGCGAGCTCCTCCGATGTGCAGGGAGCCAGTAGGCGATGGGGCGAAGCGGGTGCGGACTTGATTACTCATGTAGGGGAGTCAATATTTTCTAGTATAAATTGCAACGTGAAATTTTCTTTTTACAGAGTGATGTGAGCCTGTAGGATCACGCTTATGAAGAAAATTGCTGCACATTGGCAGATTATCATCGCACTTGTGACCTCGGTCATCGTGGCGACATTGTTGAAACAGATGGGTGATACACCTGAAGTAGCCCTCATTTTGAAGATCTGTAATCTCGCTGGAGATCTATTTATGCAGGCATTGAAGATGATCATTGTGCCTCTTGTGGTGTCATCGATTATTGCGGGCTTGGCTGGGATGGCTGGATTCGAGGGCTTTAAACGTATGGGGTTGAAGACGTTGGGGTTCTATCTGCTTACGACTTTAAGTGCGGTTGTTCTAGGTTTGATTATTGTCAATGCGATGGAGCCAGGTTTAGTGGACGGTAAGCCAAATGCGGAGCTTCGTCAGGTATTTGATAACTCTGCAGAGAGTATCTCGGCTGCGGATAAGGGGAGATTTGAAGAAGGCCAGCAGGATAAAGCGAGCGACTGGACTACGATCTTTAAAAGGATGCTACCATCAAATATTATTAAAGCAGGTGCTGAAGGCCAGTTGTTAGGTCTGCTGGTGTTTAGTTTGATCTTCGGGATAGCGATGACTCGGTTCCCGCTGGATCAGATGGCTCCGCTGAGAAATTTCTTCCAAGGGCTGAATGATGTGATGATTAAGATTACTCAATGGATCATGGTCTGTGCGCCTATCGGTATCTTCGGAATGATGGTGAATACCGTTTATAAAAATGGAGCTTCTGTGTTTCAAGAACTGGGACCTTATTTTGTGACTGTGCTGATCGCTCTGGCTCTACATCTATTTGTCGTCTTACCTCTTATCCTGAAAGTGGTTGGTAAGATAAATCCTTTGGATCATTTCAGAGCTATGAAGACTGCGCTTCTGACTGCGTTCTCAACAGCTAGCTCGTCTGCTACTCTACCTGTGACGATGCGCTGTGTGCAGGATAATGCGGGTGTCAGCAAGACTACCGCTAGCTTCACTCTTCCTCTCGGGGCGACTGTGAATATGGATGGAACAGCGCTTTATGAATGTATTGCGGTGATTTTTGTGGCGCAGGTGATGGATTTCCAGATGGATCTAGCTGCGCAAATGATCGTGGTGATTTCAGCTCTGCTTACGAGTATCGGGGTCGCTGGTGTGCCGTCGGCATCGATGGTAGCTATCTTAATTATCATGAATAACTCTAATATCCCTGGAGCCAATAATGCGATCTATGCATTGTTCGTAGTCGATAGATTATTAGACATGAGTCGCACTGCGGTGAATGTGTTTGGTGACTCTTGCGCAGCGGTAGTGATCGCTAAGAGTGAAGGTGAGCAGTTATATGTGAAAGAGAACGAAGCTTTTTAGAGGATGCCTGATTTAGAATACGAACAAGCGGCGATCAAAGCCGGACATAAGCTCATCGCAGGTGTGGACGAGGCTGGACGTGGTCCATTAGCTGGGCCTGTATCTGCGGCAGCAGTGATATTGCCTAAAGGTTATTCTCATCCATTGTTAGATGATTCCAAAAAGCTCAGTGAGAAGAAGCGAGAGCTTATCTACGAGGACATTGTGAGTGATAAACGTATCCGCTGGGCGCATAGTTTTGCCGAGTCAGATGAGGTCGATACCATCAATGTTCTCAAAGCCACTCATGCCGCCATGGCTAGAGCAGTGAAGCAGCTAGGTGAGCCTAGTGTCTATGCTCTGATCGATGGGCTACCTGTGAAAAACTTCCCATTTGAGTCAGAGGGAATCGTCAAAGGTGATGGCAAAAGTTTATCGATAGCAGCGGCAAGTATCATTGCCAAAGTGACCCGAGACAGAAAGATGCTAGAATATGCTGAGCAATTCCCAGAATACGGATTCGAACGTCACAAAGGCTACGGAACAAAATTCCATCTAGAAGCTCTCCGCAAGCATGGCCCAGTCAGCATTCACCGTCAGTCATTCGCTCCAGTAGCCCAGCTGAGCTTGAAGCTAGATTAGATTGTGTAGTTCCTCAAACATTCTCTAACTGACTACATATTATTGTATGGAGAGGATCGCGTAGGGTTTTAGAAGGGAGTAGTTAGACATTGTTTATACACAGTGACTTATATGATCTTAAGTTCGGATCAGTGAATTAGACGTGTATTTTTCTAGGCTGTATTATTAGATGCATCCGTCGTCTAACAAAAGCGAATAAATTTGGCTGTGGCCATGTTTTCGAATTGTTAGTTGTTTAAAAAATGCTTCATCTGTAACCATCAATTCTGTGTCTAAATTCTCAATCTCTTTTCCTAATATGAGGAAGAAACTTCCTGAGGTGCTGCGCCAGATTGACAGTATTAAGTTTGCTTATCAAGGCATCATCGACTCACAGGGTAAGGATTTACCTCAGATGGAGAAAGCGAAGCTTCAGCCTAAGCCGTTCGCTAGTCTACTAAAAGCGAAAGACAACTTCTCCTTCGCAGCTTCACAAGTCCTAACCTCCACCAACGCTGACGCTGAAACTACTACCAACGTTTACGACGTAAGAAGTAGACTAGCTAGCAGCACGGATGCCAATAACATCACCACCGACTACACCTACGACGCCAACAACAACCTAGTCACACTATCAGACGGCAAAGGCAACGAGCGTCACTGGTTCTTCGATGCACGTAACCTCAATGTAACGAAAGTTTACCCAGGCAGCGCAGGAAATGACTTCTACACTCAGAACTTCGACGCCCTCGGAAGAGTAAGCATCAAGGTCGACCAGATCGGCACCACCTGCACTATGATTTATGACCTAGCAGGCCGCATGATTGAAAAACAATACCACACCGGAGCCACACCAGCTCAAGGAGGAATCGTAGTCCAAGGCCCAACACTAGAATCAACCGACACCTTCAGCTACGACGCAGCAAGCCGTCTAACAGCGACTAACAAAGGCCG
>CAKZNV010000134.1 GCA_937132085.1 uncultured Rubritalea sp.
TCCTACCCAGACTGCTGCTTTGCCATCGTCTGACTTGATGATGTGCTTGTTGTCAGTCTTAGCTGTATCTACTCCTGATAGGACAAGTAGGCCTCTGTATGAACAGAAGTCGTGGACGTAGCGATCATGGGTAGCGACAGCTCTGAGTTTAGCGATGCCGCCTGCATTACGTGCTGGTAGCTCATAAAATGTGCCGTAGGCATTCAGGAAATCACGCTCAGTGGCTACTTCTCTAGCGATTCTAGATGATCCGAGTGGGTGCTTGGCTGAGAGCTTGCTTTTCGGCAGACGCCATTTCTTGTTCTGCTCGTCGGTGTAGATCACAGAAGCTGCATCCATTGTGAGCGCTGCTGTCGCGATTGCTGCCTTTTCTTTTGTTACTTTATGAGCTGCTTTATCGTCAGTGCGCTTGAGGTGGAGGTTGTCATCCATTTCATAGTAGCCGATGTCATTCCCAGCAGCATCGACTGCGGCGAATGAGAGAGTGCGCTTGTTCTTATCTCTCGCTCTGAGAATACCACCTGTGAGCTTAGATGTAGTGGCTAGACCATTAAAGATCGAATCTGCCTTTTCGTCACGTGAATCGACATTATGATTAGTGAATGCAGCAGTTGCTTTCGCTATGTTCTTGTCACTCTTGATACGAATCCAAGTTCCCTTTTCGCTAGCAGAAAATGCTGTGAATTTGTAACCACTAGCTGGCACAGTGACCTGCTTTAGGGTGCTCCAGTTGTTGTCACCTTTTACGTCTATTTCTAGAGTGAAAGTAACATCCTCTGCTGAGTCATGCTTTAGGTGGAGAGCACGTTGGTCATAGCCACTGAAGAGGTAAGGATCTGAAAATGTATCGGCATTTACCGAGTCATTTTCCCAGACAGCACCACGTCCTATGACTGGGCCAAAGGTGTCGAGTTGCTCCGGCTTTACGAACCAGAGATTAGACTGAGACTGAGGAGCTGCAATGTGTCCCTTGGCTCTACGCTTGTTGAGAAATTCGCTTTTAGCGGTATCATCACAACCCATGACGATGTGATTATTCCAGAGGGCGAAATCTCCGATCACTTTAAGATAGTTGCTTCTAGGTGTGATGCCAGCTGAGTTTTCAGGGGTGAACGTCTTAGGAAATTTCCAGAACGCACCGTGCATGGTCATGAGGTAATCTTTCTCACCAATCTCGCGGATACGTGGCCATTCTGTGTTCCAGCCGTGTGCTCCATCGTAGGAATGGGATGATTTAGGCAGACGGTAGAAGGTCCAGCCTTTTTCTGGCATACGCACTCCTAGAATAAGTGATCTGTAGTCCCAACCCATTGCCCATATAGGGTCAGTGGCAGGATTTTTAGAACCGTGAATGCCACCAGGACTAGTGATTTCGGTGAACTGATTTCGTCTAACGACTGTCCACTTATCAGCCTTGCCATCCCACTCTGCTAGCACTCCAGATGGAACCTCTGGTCTCTTCAGTGCGGCACTTCCGTGCTCACCATTATTAGAATACACGTAAACGCCTTGGCCAGAGTAAAATCCCTTGCCGTGATAGCCTGGGAGATTCGCCTTGCGTGGTGATTTCTGAGTCTGCTCATCGCCCCAGATCTCTTTGACCTCTAGGCTCTTCACATCTACTTCGTAAATCCCCTCTTCCATCGTCGCAAACATCATCTTCCCTGCTGGGTCAGTGAGGTGCCTAGCGTTTCCCGTGAGTCTACCAAACATTTGTTGGTGAGGAATAGTGCGGACGTTTCTTTTAGCATCGATCGCATAAGGTCCGATAAAGAGCTGATTAGACTCTGGGTGAATCATGCGGTTTGCAGGGGTGCCACCGATAGATTCTGGGCGGACGATCTGCTTGAGATCTGGAGTGATCTCATAGAGTTTATCGCTAGAGCCTTGAGGCTTATGTGGAGCGTAGGTGATGACCCAGAGACGATTTGCCCATGGGACGACTGCACCAGTGCCACATTCGCCTTCGTTGTTGAACATGGTGAGACTAGGGTAAATGCCGGAGATACTAGGAATTTTAGTAGACTCTTGAGCGCTCAACGCAGAGCTCAGGATGAGTGATGTGCCTAGCACAGAGAGCACTTTGAGAGCCGGTTTGATACTTAATCGATGTCTTGTCATACCATAAAGTGTGGTTAGTTCGCAGAGTAACACATTTTTTTGTGTTATTATTTAATGCTCATGACACTCTATAGTATAAGATGCAGAATGGGACTCCAGAAACACAAAAGCTAGAATGGATCAGACTCAGCCAAGCTGGTGATATCGATGCATTTGGTCAGCTCGTGCGAGAGAATCAAGGTTGGCTAAGAGGCTGGCTACGCGGGCAACTCAGAGACTGGACAGCCGCTGATGATCTCGCTCAAGATTCCTTTGTGACAGCCTTTAAGAAAATAAAGAAGTTTCGTGGTGACGGCAGTTTTGAAGCCTGGATTCGCTCCATAGCTCACAATCACTTCCGCAACTACATCCGCAAGCATCGTGAAGAATACATCGGTGGGACTGAAGAACTCCAGCATCTACTTATTAGCGATGATCATGAAGTAACTCATTCTTCTCATACCTCACTTGAAGCTCTGCGTGAATGCCTCAGCAAAGTCAAAGATCCCGCACAGAGACTACTCGAAGAACGCTACCTGCATGGAAAATCTGTGCGTGAAATAGCCGCTCAAGAAGACGCTGGATATTCCACCATGACGATGAAACTACATCGCCTCCGTAAATCACTCGCTACTTGTATCGAGAAAAAAATCGCCACTTAAACCACATGAAACCTACTGAATTCGAACACCTCCTCGCTCTCATATTAGAGAATGAAGCCACTGCTGAGGAGAGTGCATTGCTACTAAAGGCTCTGGAAAATGATCCAGCTCTGTTAAAGGAAGCTAAGCTTCAAATGGAACTTCACGGACAACTCGGAGTAGCCTTAGAGAGCGAGTTTTCTACAGAGCAATTTATCTCTAACACTTCAGCTAAAATCGAAACTGATGATAAGAATCAATTTAGTGATAAAGTGGTCAAAAAGATCAATACTCGAATCTGGCTGAAAAGATCCATGGCATTGGCGGCACTCGTCTTGGTAGGTTTTACCACTATCTTCATGATGCAGAAGTTTTCATCTAACAATAACACCCCAGAGAACCAACTAGCAGTCGCTTCAGTCACCCGGTTAGACGGTGTGAAATGGAGCTCAGGATCGTGTATTGAAGGTGACCCCATCATAGCTGGACAAAGCATTAGCATTAGCTCTGGACTACTCGAGGTAGATCTGGAAGGTAGAGGCAAGCTCCTAATCGAAGGTCCTGCTCACCTAGATTTCACCTCCCCTATGGAGGCCGTGCTTCATAGAGGCAGTCTAGTCATGCGCGCTACAGAGAAAGGCCACGGCTACACAGTAAAGACCTCACAAGGTAGCGTCGTAGATCTCGGCACTGAGTTTGCTGTATCTGTGGGTGAAAATGATGTGGTCGAAACTCATGTTATCGAGGGTTCTGTAGAGGCTATTTCAAACAATGGAAATTCAGTAACACTCAAAGCCAATGATGCTCGTCGATTTGATCATTCCGATGGCCAGTCGATAGCAGCCGATACAGGAAGATTTTACACAGCCATGCCTCCTATCCATCAACATACAAAATCTATTCATTGGAATTTCAATGAAAACAAGGGCTTATTAGCTAGATCTAGCGGACAACTAGGAGAAAATAGCACACAGAGTAACGACTTAGTCTTTAACGCGATTGAAGAAGGTGTGCCACCACGGTGGATCCAAGGAGTCAATAAATCTGGAGTGTATTTTGATGGTAAAGGAGGCTTTGCTCAAAGTGAGTATAAAGGGATCGAAGGTGGCCAGGCTCGAAGCGTCTGTTGTTGGGTCAAAGTGCCTAAGGATTTCTCCACTAAAGAGGGATTTGGAATCATTTCATGGGGAGACTCAAAGCAACTCGGTGGAACTTGGCAAATTTCCGTGAACCCTCTTCAATCCGATGGAAAATTGGGAAGACTACGTTTAGGACTCCATGGTGGTCAGATCATCGGCTCCACAGACCTCCGAGATGGCAAGTGGCATCACATCGCGGTGGTGCTCTACGGTGGCTCAAAGCCCAATGTAGGCACCCATGCCCTACTCTACGTAGATGGACAAAAAGAAATAGTTTCAAGAGCCGCACTACAAGAAGTAAAGACCAAGACAGCCAATACTGATCATGGTGTATGGGTAGGAAGAAATGTTACATACAGAGATAACTCACAAGCACACGCTCACGGTAAATTCTTCCGCGGCGGCATCGATGAGCTTTACATTTTCGACTCAGCCCTTTCACAAAGTGAGGTGCAGGAATTGATGGAACAATAGATAAATTTTACCTCAACACGCTATATAACCTCCCCTACTGATACAGTCACGAAACTAGCTTGCTAGAAATTAATCATTATGGAATTTTAGGGTTATGGAATTCAACAATGTAACTGCACATGCTCTAGCCAATATTTATTTCGATGGCAAAGTCATCTCACACGCTATCACTACGGCAGAAGGCGAGAAAAAAAGCTATGGGGTCATCTTACCTGGGTCTTATCATTTTGGCACAGAGGCAGCTGAACGCATGGATATTATCGCTGGGTCCTGCTCAGTGGAGCTAGACGGAAACTCACAGAAGCAGATTATCTCAACAGGATCACACTTTGATGTCCCAGCAAACTCAGGTTTCACAATCGAAGTAGAAGAGACTGCGCAATACATTTGCACCTATATCAACTAGACAAAAAAATACCCAGCGAGGCGTTAACCAAGCTGGGTGTTAAATTGATAATTAATCAGCGTCTATAAACGCTAAAATGAGATGATTAAGCTAGTTCAGTAAGCTTCGCCTTAAGAGAATCCTTAGTGACGTTTGCGCCTACGATCTGGTCAACTACCTCTCCGTCTTTAAAGAAGAGAAGGAATGGGATAGAACGCACACCATACTTAGCAGCGAGTGCTTGAGCTGTGTCCACTTCTACTTTACCTACGACTGCTGCATCACCCATCTCGTCAGCGACTTGATCGATGATCGGTGAGATCATTTTACATGGTCCACACCACTCTGCCCAGAAGTCAACAAGAACTGGCTTGCCTGATTTTAGAACTTCTGCTTCAAAATTTGCTTCATTTAATACTAATGCCATGTCGAGACTATGCCTCCGTTTCCAGAAACGTCAAGAGCCGCAATGCAAAAATATGCATTACGGCTCTTGTTGAGTGACTTTATGTATTAGTAGTGTTTGCTACTTTGTATCTACATTGCTCGTCCATATAGCGATCGCTATCACACCACCACCGAGTAGAATTAATAAAATTGGTAAGATCATAATTATTTTTTTGTGTCTAAATTTATGGTTAAATTTTAAGTTTTATTCGGCTGCTTCAAATAGTCTGGAGTAATCTCCAGATTCATTACCACCTTTACTAGGCTTCTCAACCCATACTGCTGCGTGCTTGAATGCAAAGAAACCAATAACTAAGGTAATGACGAAAGCAATGATTGAAAGTGGAAGCGCAGCTTTACTACCTCTGCGTGATTCTACGTCTTCTTCAACTACAGTCTGAATAGTAGCCGCCTGTGAAGGAGCTCCGAGTCCCTGAGTTAATTGCTGTGTCTGCTGTAGCTGAACAGTAGCTTTAGGCAGTGGCTGACTAGAGCCAGCTTTTTGCAATGGCTGCGTAAGAGCTACACCAGGTGTTGCTGCTCCGCCTCCTGAAAGTTTCACCGTAGGCTCTGCGGCCACTGGTCTAGGAGCTCCGCCTCCAAGTGGAATAGTAGGTGCTGGTGCTGGTCTAGCAGGTGGCGCACCTCCTCCGAGTGGAATAGTAGGTGCTGGCGCTGGCGCAGCAGGTGCTCCAGATCCATCTGCTTTAAGCGTAACTCTCATTGTCTCCTGTTTAAGAGGAACAGCAGAGGTTACGTCAGGTAAATCGACTTTCGTAGTAACGGCCTCTGTTGCCGGCGACATCGCTGATGCAGGTGTCATAGGCGCAGTAGGCTTAGGTGCTCCACCGCCTAACGGGATGGTAGGAGAAGCACTGGGAGCCACAGGGACACCAGGTCTTGCACCAGGTGCTTTTAACGTGACTCGAACAGTTTCTTTACGAAGAGGAACTGCTGAAGTTTTCTTGATCGGCTGTGTTTTCAGCGGACTTGTTTTTGGTGGTTGGCTATTAGCGTCACTCATGAGCAATAAATTATAGTAAGATGTGTAGGTGTGAATGTGCAGTGCTTCATACTGCTTTGATATAGTTAACTCTTTTTTCACTGGTCATGTCAAACCTCCAAACCAACTTTTTAACAATTTTTATTACTGGTGACAACTGATCGCATTGACAAAGCTCTATAAAAGAGTGATTGATACCCCCGTCATGAGCGTAAGAACATCTCACCCTAGTCTCCCTTCAAGCCCTAAAACTGTAGCGTCCGTCGCTTCAGCCGAGTATATTAACGGACCATTTTCTAATGAAGAATCTGACATCGTTGAATTTCGGTTAGATGGACTTTTACCACATCTAACAGATGTAAAAAACTCCTTACTTCAACTCAAAAACTCGCAATTGCAAACGCTAATCACTGCACGATGCACATCTGAAGGTGGAATCAGTGAACTCACAGCAGAACAAAGAAGCCAACTTATTATGGGGCTTTCACCACTCGCTACTTTTGTCGACATCGAGTTAGCAAATTTCGAAACGATGCGTGAAGCTGTCGATTTCTCTCAGGATATGAATAGTCTGGTTATCGCATCATTTCACGATTTTAAGAAGACGCCTAGTCAGTCAACCCTACGAGATAAGATTCTCCATGCCGTTGATTCTGGTGCAGACATTGCCAAGCTAGCAGTTTACCATAATAGTCTCGATGACGTTTTCCAGTGTGCTCAACTACTTCAAGAAGGTCTACCAATCGCGGTCTCACTAATGGGAATGGGACCACTGGCTCCTACTTCTAGATTACTATACGCTCAGTTAGGATCAGTTTTAAATTACGGATTCATCGGAGATAAGCCGACCGCTCCAGGTCAATGGCCAGCTAAGTTGCTACACCAAGCGATCTCTCAAACAACGCCATTCTAGGCCTCGGAATCAAGTATTCTCTGAGCAATTTCTCTAGCCTCTCGGATCAACTCCATATCGGCTAGATATTCAATAAATCTCATATCAGCCAGTCCACTCTGCTCAGTCCCAAGCACATCACCTGGCCCCCGCATACGTAGATCAGCCTCGGATATTTTAAAGCCATCTCTAGTTTCAGCCAAGACCTGAAGCTTATCTACAGCATCAGAATTCTGAGCACTCGTCATGAGAACACAGTAACTCTTGTGCTCACCTCTGCCGATTCGTCCTCTAAGCTGATGCAACTGTGACAAACCAAAGCGCTCTGCATTATAAATGAGCATGACACTTGCATTAGGCACATCCACCCCGACTTCGATTACAGATGTAGCAACGAGAACTTGCACCTCATTGGATCGAAAGCCAGTCATGATACGCTCCTTCTCATCAGATGAAAGCTTACCGTGGACTAGACCGACGTCAAATTTACTCAGGCGCTTTTGCCACTTTTCATATTCGACCGTAGCGGCATCCGCCTTGAGGTTTTCACTTTCTTCCACCAGCGGATAAACGATGTAAGCTTGTCTCCCCTCTTCCAGCTTTTCTTTGAGAAACTTAGTCACATCGCTGACTTTAGGTTTCGATCTAACAGCTGTGATGATTTTCCCTCTACCTGCTGGAAACTCATCAATGATCGATACATCTAAATCACCATAAATTGTTAGAGTGAGCGTTCTCGGAATAGGTGTCGCAGTCATCACAAGCACATCTGGCATCTTGCCTTTTTGCACGAGTCGGCCTCTCTGCTCCACTCCGAATTTATGCTGTTCATCAATGATCACTAATCCCAGATTCTCGAATGCCTCGTCATCATAGAGCAGCGCATGAGTTCCAATAACGACCTGAGGAGAATCAGCAAAACTCGTATTACCTGGTTCATTTTTATCCGAAGTCTTTAGCCCCACTCTTACTTCTAGCGGATCTAGCCACTTCTTAAAAGTGAGGAAATGCTGTTCAGCGAGAATTTGCGTAGGAGCCATGAGAGCGACCTGTGCGCCACTATCTACAGCTAAAAGTGCTGCACAGAGCGCAACGAATGTCTTACCTGAACCCACATCACCTTGCAGCATACGGTTCATAGGTAGAGACTTTCTCATATCACCAATAACCTCTCGCACACAGCGCTTTTGTGCACCTGTTAGATCAAATGGTAGACTCTTATAAAACTGAGTGAGCAAGTCCATTTTCTGCGCCTGGACTCTGCCATTCTGCTTTTGATACCGCTTGCGTCTGCGACCTACTTCTAATTGGAGTGCCACAAACTCTTCTAAAGCAAAATATCTACGAGCAGCCTCAGTCTGTTCCATTTCCTCAGGGAAGTGCACCTCACGATAAGCATCGATACGAGGATAGCTCTCATCCACAGAATACTCACCTCGGATCGATTCTGGATCCACACCAGTGAGAAATTGATACATGATCTCACGGAGCCTGCGTTGAGAAATTCCAGCGACATTCTTATAAACAGGAACAATCCGCTCAACATGAATACTCTCGTGGCTCTGACCTTGGTTTTCTTTGATCACCTCAAACTCCGGATGATTGATCACCAGCTTACCGCTCACATCCTTAGTCTCACCATAGAGAATGAGCTCCTGTCCTACTGCGATGATATTCCCTATATAGGGAGAGTTAAACCAGCGACAAGTAATGCTGTTTTCACCGAAGCCAACCTCATTGGAAGCCTGCACCACGATTTCATACATGCCACGGCTCCCACCCATAAATTTTCGCCCAGCATCAGTCACTAATCCTCTAAGACAGACTGGCTGTGAACTAGCCTGAGTAGGAAAGACATCAAATCTACGTCTATCTTCGTAACGTTTAGGGATTCGATCTAACAGATCCAGCACTGTCTCTAAACCAGCTGAGCTCAAAGCGATGACTTCCTTAGGAACTAAAACACCTAGCGTGGCAATGACTGCGTCACCCGTCCAGCCACTCTTATCAGTCCCATTGTTAGATTCTGACATTGATGAGCCTACCCTTCTAGATTACCTGACTCTGCAGCCCTAATATCCTGAATGACTACCTGTAGAGATGTCACTCCGCGGAACGTATTGCGATCAATCGTGAATGCCACATCCCATGGAGGATCTGGTAAATCTCTATCGCCACCACCAAAGAAGATAGCATCATGCTCAACAACGCCTTGGCGCATAAACAGCTTCAAGTGCTGATTCTTAAGTCTCCTAGGAGCCTCTGTTAGCCATACATCCGTAGCCATGAAGAGCGGCTGTGGATTCTTGCTACCAAACGGCTGAAGCAATTCGTAACTATCTAAAAATTCTAATGACAGCTCTGAAAAGTCGATCTCAGCATCCACGTAGATACGTGGCTTGCGATCATCTTCAGTCGTATTTTCCAATACATAGCGGCTAAAGTTATCCCTGAATGTATCCAGCTTCCCTTCTTCCACACTGAGACCAGCTGCCATGTCATGACCACCACCAGTGATCAAGTCATCGTCACAAGCCTGAATCGCTCCTACGAGACTCACTCCCTCGACGCTTCGTCCACTACCTTTACCGACTCCATCACCATCGATCGCTATGACAAATGTCGGTTTATAATAAAGACGCATCAGACGAGAAGCCACAATGCCTACAACTCCTGGGTGCCAATCACGAGAACCTAGCACAATCACAGGGTCAGTCGTTGGTTCAAATCTTTCTAACAGCATCGCCATCGCTTCATCGCGAATACGTTTTTCATGCTTCTGTCTTTCAATGTTAAATGTATTCAGCGACTCACTGAGCACTCTGGCCTCTAGCTCGTCGTCACAGAGAAGCAGCTTAAGAGCTTCCTCTGGTTTATCCATTCTTCCAGCAGCATTGATGCGTGGTCCGATACGGAAACCTACGTCCATACTACTCACTCTGCCTTTGATTTCAGCGATTCTTTGCAGAGCTTGTAAGCCTTTGTTATCAGTAGTCGGTAGTCTACTCAACCCATGTCGCACTAACAGACGGTTCTCATCTACTAGAGGAACGATGTCCGAAATAGTAGCAACAGCCACGATATCTAATAAACTTTTAAGATCAAACCCAGCGACCATACGCTCTTTCATCAGAGCGTGTGCTAACTTAAAGACCACACCAGCTGCGCAGAGATATTGGAAATCATCGCCTAGCTTAGGATTCACCACTGCCACACATTCAGGACAACCCTGAGCACTCATCTCATGGTGATCGACCACAATGACATCGATCCCCTTTTCGTTTAAAATTTTAATCTCATCGATAGAAGCAGTGCCGCAATCTACTGTAATCAATAGATCCATCACTCCGTGCTTAGCTACAAGATGCTCGATAGATGCCTCGCTCAGACCGTAGCCTTCCTCACCTCTACGAGGGATAAAGTAATCTGCATCTAAGCCGTATTCTCTCAGCACTTTAAGCATCAGAGTCACACTTGTGATACCATCCACATCATAGTCACCATAGATCAGCACTCGCTGACCTTCATCCACTGCTGCCAAGATACGAGTCACCGCAGCTTTCATATTAGGTAGTTCGAACGGATCTGAGAGATCTTTCAGCTTAGGATACAGGAAATTCTCTACCGCTTCTTCACCAGCCACACCTCTCTGAGCTAGTAAATGCAAAAGGATCTTTGGCAAGCTCCCGTGTGCCCCGATTTCGGACTCTGGTGCCTCTTTTAAGATCCATTTGATATTGTGCTCTGTCATACTTATCCTGAGATAACTCTCTGTTAGGTGAAGCTAGACACCTTCTACCAAGCACTCAAGATACTTCTAAGATTTCTTTGATAATCATTATCAAATCACTCCCCCGTATCCTCAATTTCCTCTACAGCGTCTTGCTCATCCCAGTCCTTGATGTGCAAATGAGCCACCCTATTCACCGCAGCAGTAGAACCATAGACCATCACTTCATCCCCAGCGAAGACGACATGATCTTTATTCGGAGCTCCTGTGAATTCGCCATCAGCATGCTGAATATTCAGAATCACCACCTCAGCGTCAGACGGTCTAGACTGATGCAGAGCAAGCCCAGCCCATGGATGACCAGATTCTATCAACACTTCAGAAACACAGTAACCTTCTTCTAGCTTCAGCAAGAGGTCGTAGTCGAGTGCTCGCACCACACCAGAGGATTGAAGAGCCTTTTTCATGATCGCATCCATCGGCTTAGTAATAAGCTTAAGATTAAAAAACAAGCCTAGTGCTATAATCCCTAAGATAGCCACCCCTAGAATAACGAATTCATTCAAACCATCACCGTTTTCCGCCTTAGTAAATGTCACCACCAAGGTCGCCAGTGCAGATGTGAGGCCAATGTTTCCAGAGATAATAAGATGCCTAATGATCTTACGTCTCACCACACTGCCCATCACCAGCTCCGCTTCAGCGGTAGTAAAACCTACCCCAAAAAATGCCGATATTGATTGAAATCTAGCCACTTTATAAGAAAGACCTGTCAGAACCAGAGCATTTGTCCCCACCCTCACGACCAAGAATGAAACAAGAATAATGATTAATAATGCTAATATGGAACCCATTGATGATAGACTAGCCCCTCCTATTATTTCATATCAAGCTAAGAATCGCATTGAATCATTTCTTTTCCCCCCTCACTATCTCTACAGCATCACATCAGACCCAATCTAACAACAATTTGAAAAACCAACGATCCATCGGCAACAGACTAGCCTATTATTTACTACTCATTCTTGAGAAACCCTTCGGACTCATGCCTACATCGTGGATGTGGCGAATTGGAGCCGGACTAGGCGGACTAACTTATAAGCTAGCGAAGAAGCGTAGAGCTATTGTTGCTGCTAACTTAAAGATTGTGCACCCTGACTTGAATGAAGCTGAAATCGTTAAACTCACAAAAGAAGTCTTTCGATATTCATCCGCCAACCTTTTTAGCTCAGTGAACACAGGATTCATCTCCTCTAAGCGCCTCGCTAAAATTGTAGAGATCAAGGGCCAGGAGAATCTCTCTGGTCTAGATCCAGATAAAGGTTGTATTCTGCTCGGTTTTCACATGGGAAACTGGGAGGTGCTCAGCCGCGTCAGCCCTCTACTAAACACGGACAAGCCTATGGGTGCAATGTTTCGGCCGCTCAACAACGCCTTTATCAGCGAACACGTAGAGGCTAGTCGCAAAAAAGAAGGCCTACGCCTTTTCTCTAGAAAACGTGGACTCATCGAAGCTCATAAATTTCTCCGAGATGGCGGAATGTTAGGAGTTTTAGGAGATCAACATGCTGGCAAAGCAGGCATCAAACTCCCCCTCTTCGGTAAAGAAACCTCCATCAGCCCACTACCAGCTATCTTAGCTCAGAAATACGACTGCCCTATCATTCCGATAACACTTACGACTAAATCCCCAGGCAAATGGATCGCTGACTACCAAAAGCCATTTTATATCTCTAAAGAGCTTAGCAAGCAAGAAGCCACAGCACAGCTAGTCCCGACTCTAGAACGCATCATGCTAGACAACTGTAAGGACATCTTTTGGCTACATGATCGTTGGAAAATGAAACAAGAGCTTAAAGCCGCCAAGGCAACAGGCTAAAATACTCTTGCAGAAAACAGCCTCAAATTATACTAGTCTAGTAAGAATCATGCTCAAAACTCTACTACCGCGACTTTATTACTCTACTTTTTTCAATAAGAGTTCAATCGGTCAATTATACATTGTCTCAGAAGACATCGACACCTACTTCTGCTTCAACAACCATAAAGGGTTCTTATTCCCTCAAGCTGACGAGCAATTAACGATCAAGCTTGATGTTCATTCTAGCTCAGGAAAGAAAATCCTTAGCAAAAATTTCAACCTGAATGCGCATGACTCCCTCTCAGTCTCGATACGAGATCTGCTGAAGGAAAAGCTAACAATAGGCAAAGAAGAAATTTTAGGTTCGATTGTCTGCACTACGCCAAAGACCACACTCCAAAACCATTTCTATACATACTATCGTGATGATAAAACTGAGTCCGTAGCAATGATTCACCCACAGTCTACTGTTGGCAGAAAGACCACTGACAGGAGCTGGATATCGAACCAGATCATTCACACCAAAGATCTAGAGAACATCACTCTCTACCAAATGAATCACAGCCGTGGCACTTCTTCTTGTCATTATTACTTACGTTCGGTGGCCGATGGCTCCATCTTCGCAGAAGCTGATGTCAGCGTAAAACAGCTAGGCGTCACCAAGGTAAAGTTCGATCTAACAGACAGCCCAGCTCAACTCTGCCTGAGCTTAGATAATTTACTATCACCCAATGGCAAGCCATTGATCATGCGCAGATACAAAAACAACAAGTTCACAATCAACCATGGGTAAATCAATTTCCATCCAAGGTAAAAACATTATCATCTTTTACTGTTCCAGCCTTAAAACTCTCGGTTTAGAATCTCGTGTTAGTTTACCCAATAAGACGGGTGAGAATACCAATGCCTATGTCCAAGTATTCACGACTAGTGGCGAATTCGTCCAAGAGAAGTCACTAGATGAAGTAGCGGATAAATCAATCATCGCCGTTGAGTTAAACGATCTCTACAGAGACTTCCAGCTAGACTCTACATTTGACTACGTATTTCTATTCTCACTCATCCCAGCCAACTACACACCGAGTGACTTTCAAGACATCGAACTAGGTGAGGTTTCCAGACTGAATAGCACGCAAGATTTCTACATCGAGCATTACATAGAAAGCAGCATCTCTGCAGGAGTCCTCTATCAGGCATCCCCTGTCATGAATAATAAAAGTATCATTCCTCAATTTTACTTTTTCATGCAGGCTCCGAAGATTTTCCTCTCCGAGCACCAGGATACAATTTTCCAGTTCTTTAACCCAAACATCTCCAGAGAGCCTGAGAACTCCAAGCTCTACTTTTTCATCCGAGAATCCAATGGCGACATTCTCTGCAAAGGAGAACTGAATGTCTCAAGCAATGGAATGTCCATGCTCAGCGTTAAAGAGACTCTGCAAAACAATAATATCACTCCACCTAACGGCTTTCTACACTTCGAAGCATTTTCTGATGAAGCGATCTTCATCACTCTAACAATGCAATATAACAAGAGTCTAGAAACCATGGACTTAGAGCACACATTGTCCCCACACTACTATTTGCAGAAAAATAAAATGGATAAAAAATCCACACATAGTTATTATAGCGATCTCTATAACTCTCATGTTAACAAATCCGTTTAACCATCATCCATAAACAACCTTGAAAGCCACAAGTTCACCATTAAGAATTCTTTTCTGCTGGTTCCATCAGCCGCACCTGCAAAAGGCTGTTTCTGAATTTATCGATGAAAACTCCATTGAGTATATTGGCTTAATGGGGCACTCCAATTATCTAGGTAATACAGCGGACACTTTTTTGCATGCTAAGCTAGCACGCAAGAAGTGCCACTTCCCAGATCACGACCACAAATTTGTCCCATCAAGGCAGATCATAGAATCCATGCGCAGCACCGAAGCTGAGGTGCTTAAAATGATGGATCGTATCTATAAAAGCCCTTTCAAGCCTCGTCAGTATGAGTTCCGCAAGCGCCTCTACTATTCACAACTTTGTATGGCGTATGGCTTCCTCATGGAGCATAAATTCAACCGAGTCATCTTCTCTAACATCCCGCACAACAGCTTTGACTTCATCCTCTTCGGGCTCTGTAAAGCGATGGGAATAGAAACATCTTTCCTTTATCAGCTACAAGTCAAAGACTGCTTCCTCCACGCTTACACGCTGGAAGAACTCTACGGTCAGCTCGCCTTACCAGAACAGTATGATGAAGATCGTGAGTGGGAACTACCAGATTTCCTAGAAGAAGAAATTCAAGAACGCCTAGGAACGAAAGCGCCATTCTACATGAATGCGAATCGTTTCCCACTGAAAGCGAAACTTAAAGCACTGCGTAAAAAAGCATTCAGAGTCCAGACTTACACCTATCCCTTCTACACCTTCTCTAGTTGGTTTGCCTATAAACGTATCCCTAAATACAAACCTACTGCTGATAGTAAGTTCGTTTACTTTGCGCTGCACATGCAACCAGAAGCGACCACATCTCCAATGGGTGGCGTCTTTGTAGATCAGTATTACGTGATCCTCATGATCGCCAGAGCTCTACCCGAAGGCGTCAAAGTAGTCGTAAAAGAACACCCACATCAAGAAATGTGGCAACGCACACCTGATTTTTATAACATCCTGAAGGCTGAGCCAAATGTGGAATTCGTCTCGCTGAAGCAGAACAGCTTTGAACTCATCAAGCAATCCATCGCAGTCGCCACCATCACTGGCACCGTAGGCTGGGAAGCTCTTTTCTTGAAGAAGCCAGTCATCCTGTTTGGCCATATTTTCTACAAGCACCTTCCAGGAGTCATCAATGTCAACGACACTGAATCTCTCGCTGATGCCATGGCGCAAATCCAGAGTGGTGACTACAAACTCTGTGAGCTTTCAGACATCCGCAAGCTACTCCACTACACCAATGAGAAAGCTTATCACGGTGCTGTGGATAACGACTATTTCGAGATCTCTCACCTCTCAGCTGAAGAAAATAAAAATTCAGTCAAGCAAGCTCTAACAGATTTCATCATTCACTAATATGGCTGCGAAACACATCACCAAAAAAATCTTATTCTGTGGGTTTTGGCAAAGCCATCACAAGCTAGCACTGATGCAGCATTTAGATAAATTCAGCTACGATAGAGTCGGCCTAGTGAGCCACGATAACTATCTTGAGCAACACGACGCCGTCTTCATCTCTCAGCGAGAAATCTATAAGCACGATACATTTCTAGGCAATCCAGATCCAGATCTCCCCTCTAGAGAGATCATCGAGAAGATGCAGCCAATTGAGACGACCTGTCTCAAGATGATGGACAGAAACCATAAGAGCCCTATCAAATACCGTCGCTATGAATTCCGCAAACGCACCTATTTAGCTCAGCTAGCCAGTGCCTACGCTATTCTCAAGCACTACCAGTTTGACCAGATCCTATTCTCCATCACTCCCCACAACACCTTTGATTACATCATTCATCACCTCGCTCAGCACTTAGGAATTAAATCCTCATTTTTTGCTCAGATTCAGGTCAAAGATTCCTTTTTCCATGCAGATGACATTGAGAACATCTACGGTCAGATAAATGACACCGTGGATTATGAGAGCACCGAATGCGAGCTACCTGAGCACCTAGAAACAGAGCTTTCAGATAGACAAGGCCTCACCAAGCCTTTCTACATGAACTCCGCTGGACTCACGTGGAAACAGCGTCTCTACAGAAAGCAGAAGCAGATCTTTAGAATCCATAGTTACATTCAGCCTCTGTTCGCTGTTCCTAACTGGCTCTCCTATCAGAAGATATCTAAACTCACTGCTCCGCCGAAAAATAACTACATCTACTTCGCTCTGCATTTTCAACCAGAAGCGACGACTTGTCCGCTAGGTGGCATTTATGTAGATCAATATTTCGCCATCCTCATGCTAGCTCGTTCGCTTCCTGATGACATTGACGTCATCGTGAAAGAGCACCCAAGACAACACTTTTGGCAGCGATTTCCAGAATTCTACAAAGTGCTAGCTGCTGAGAAAAATGTGAAGTTTGCCCATATCAAAACCGATTCACTAGAACTCACTAACAATTCCCTAGCAGTAGCGACCATTACCGGAACTGTCGGTTGGGAAGCGGTATTCAAGAAAAAGCCAGTCTTCCTCTTCGGAACCATTTTCTACGAAAATCTCCCTGGTATCGTGAAAGTCTCTGACCAAGAATCTATCTCATCAGCTATCGAAGATATTCTAGCGGACAAATTCAAAACAGCAACCGACCTAGAAATCCGCCAGTATCTTAAAGCAATTGACGAATCTGGCTACACTGGCGTCATCGATGAAGAATACTTCCGCAACTCCGCCTTTTCCAAAGAACACAGCATCGAAGTAATGGTCGATGCTATTGAGAAATTCACCACCTGATCTTTTTTTACTAGTCAATTTTCATAGAAACTCCTACCACTAACAGATAACATTTTTAACAACATGATTTCCTACTGCACAAACTGCTTACTACCTGACACAAAACCCGATCTTAGCTTTAATGAAGAGGGTGTGTGTAATGCATGCACTAATTTCGCAAACCGTAAAGAAGTCAACTGGGATGAGCGTCTCGTAGAGCTAGACGAAGTGCTAGACCGCTATCGTAACAAAGACGGTTCATACTGGGACTGCGTTGTTCCAGTAAGTGGAGGTAAAGACTCTACATTCCAAGTCATCAAGATGCTCGAACTAGGAATGACTCCCCTCTGTGTAACAGCTCACACTTGTGACCTCGCAGAAATCGGCAGAGCCAATATCGAAAACATCAAGTCACTCGGTGTTGATTTACTAGAATTCTCACCAAACCCAAATGTCAGAGCGAAACTCAACAACATCGGCTTAAAGCAAGTCGGAGACATTGCATGGCCGGAACACGTAGGAATCTTCACGATCCCTGTCCGCGTAGCTACTCAGTATAAAATCCCGCTTATCGTGTGGGGCGAAAATTCACAAAACGAATACGGTGGCCCAGCAGCCAATGCGAACTCAAATTCTCTAGACCGCAGATGGTTAGAAGAATTCGGCGGACTACTAGGACTACGTGTGAGCGATTTAGAAGGTGTAGATGACATCAAACAAAAAGACCTCATTCCTTACATCTACCCTACTGATGAAGAACTTAAAGAAGCTAAAGTCACTGGACTTTTCCTCGGTCACTACATTCCTTGGGATGGTTACTCAAATGCTCTCCTAGCACAGGCATACGGCTTCCAGACACTTCCTCACACAGCGGAAGGATCTATCGTAAACTACGAGAACCTAGACAACCACCAACACGGAATTCACGATTACTTCAAGTTCCTCAAGTTTGGCTTTGCCAGAGCGACTGACATCGCATCACTTCACATCAGAAGAGGACGTATCACTCGTGCGCAAGGTCTTGATCTCGTCAAGAGACACGATGGCAAGTTCCCACTCAGCTACCTCGGTAAGCCACTCGACCAGATCCTGGAAAAGATCGATATGACTGTCGAGGAGTTCACTAAAATTTGTGATAAGTTCACTAACAAAAAGATCTTCCAAAAAGACGCTCGTGGCAACTTATGTAAAGACCACAAGGGCAACCTCAGCAAAATCAACGACGACAACGACTAATGAGTATCATGATCATAGATTACGGAATGGGTAACCTCACTTCCGTCCAGAGAGCACTCGAAGAAGCAGGTGCAGCTTGTTTCATATCGGATTTACCACATGATATCAAAGAAGCTAGTTCCATTGTTCTACCTGGTGTAGGCGCCTTTAAAGAAGGCATGGCAAATCTAAGATCATCAGGAATGGCGGATGCGATTCTAGAAGCAGCAAAAGACAATGTCCCTATCTTAGGCATCTGTCTAGGCATGCAACTGCTCGCTACAAATGGCGACGAAGGTGGTGGAGAATCTGGCTTAAATCTAATCCCTGGAACTATCCGTGAAATGAAGGCGCAGCCTGGTGAACGCATCCCACACATTGGCTGGAACGAAATCAACCAATGCGGAGAGCATCCGATGTATGAAGGCATTAAGGATCTGACTGATTTCTACTTCGTCCATAGCTTCCACTTTGATAATACTGGCGATCATACTGTCACCAAGACTCCATATGCAGGCGGATTTAGTTCATCCGTAGCTCATGGCAATATCTGGGGCACTCAGTTTCACCCAGAGAAAAGCTCTAAAGCTGGACTCAAGCTGTTAGAAAACTTCATCAACATCCCATTCACCGTATAGAGCCATGTTAAAAACTCGTGTAATCCCCACTCTCCTCTGGAAACGTCCAGGTCTAGTCAAAGGTATCGGCTTCGACAGTTGGCGAAGAGTTGGCACAGTGCTGCCAGCCATTAAAGTTTATAACATGCGTGACGTCGATGAGCTGATTCTCGTGGACATCAATGCCTACTCAGAAGGCATTGAGCCTGACTACGAAGAGATCGCTGAATTCACTCAAGAAAGCTTCGTCCCTATGACTGTAGGTGGTGGAGTCACGGAAGTAGATCACTTCAAAAAACTACTCCGAGTAGGTGCTGACAAAGTCGCTCTGAACTCCGTCATCTACGATAAACCGCAGCTCATCTCTGAAGCAGCGAACCGCTTCGGCAAACAATGTGTAGTCGCCAGTGTAGATTACACCAAAAACAGTAGCGGGATTTACCAATGCTGTAGTCACTCAGGCAGTAAACTCAAAGACCACCACCCTGTCGAATGGGCCAAAGAACTAGAAGCTCTCGGAGCTGGAGAAATTTTACTCACCTCAGTAGATAAAGATGGAACAATGGAAGGATATGATTACGATCTTACCAAACAAGTCACAGAAGCTGTATCAATTCCAGTAATCGCCTCCGGTGGTGCGGGAAGCTACGAACACATGGCAAAAGTGGTCAATGACTCAGGAGCTGCCGCAGTTGCCGCTGCCAGTATTTTCCACTTCACCGAACAAACACCTCTAAAGGCCAAAGAACACATGGCTCAACAGGGAATCCCTGTCAGACTCTTAAAATAATCACAAACTCAAATAAAATTTATGCTTAACGGAAAATCAATACTCATCACTGGCGGAACTGGTTCACTAGGAAAAGAACTCACTAAAACTATTCTCGCTAAATGGCCAGAAGTATCTCGCTTAGTCATCTTCTCACGTGATGAACAAAAGCAATTTGTCATGGCTCAGGAATACCCTGCTGACAAGTATCCACAGATCCGCTTCTTCATCGGAGACGTGCGTGACATCGACCGTATGAACAGAGCGTTCCAAGGCATCGACGTCGTCATTCATGCTGCGGCGATGAAGCACGTTCACATCGCAGAATACAATCCAGATGAGTGTGTAAAAACTAACATCGATGGTGCTCAAAATGTCATCAAGGCGAGCCTCAACTGTGGAGTCCAAGATGTAGTAGCTCTCTCCACAGACAAAGCCTGTGCACCGATCAACCTCTACGGAGCTACTAAGCTAGCTTCAGACAAGCTCTTCGTAGCAGCGAATAACATCAGAGGTAACCAAGACATCAAGTTCTCAGTAGTCCGCTACGGAAATGTCATGGGATCAAACGGTTCAGTGATTCCTTTCTTCATGAAGAAAAAAGAAACTGGCGTCCTTCCTATCACAGATGAGAAAATGACTCGTTTCAATATCTCACTAGCTGACGGAGTTAAGATGGTTCTGCATGCGATCGATCATGCTTGGGGTGGAGAAATCTTTGTCCCTAAAATACCTTCCTACCGCATCACTGAGCTAGCTCAAGCTGTAGGTCCAGATTGTGAACATCCAGTCATTGGAATTCGCCCAGGTGAAAAAATCCATGAAGAGATGATCACAGCTTCCGACTCATTCACTACTTACGATCTCGGAACTTATTATGCTATCATTCCACAAACACCAATGTGGGATCTTGAGAAATTCAAAGCACACTTTAATGCTGAGATCGTTCCTCGTGGGTTCAACTACACGTCAGGTGACAACGAAGACTTCCTCTCAGTAAGCCAGCTCGAAGAGTTGATCGCCACTCACGTAGCAGAATAATTTATTAACAAATTATGTCTCAAGAACCATTCATTCCATACGGCAAACAGAATATCTCAGATGATGATATTGCAGCCGTAGTCTCAGCCTTAAAATCAGACTATCTGACCTGTGGTCCCCGTGTGGATGAATTTGAGAATAAGTTTGCTCAATTTGTAGGCGCCAAGCATGCAATCGTAGTTTGTAACGCTACAGCAGCCCTCGATCTAACGATGAGAGCTGCCGGACTCGGTCCAGGTGATCGAGTCATCACCTCCCCTAACACCTTTCTCTCCTCAGCGAATTGCGCTGCCTTCGTAGGAGCCACACCAGATTTCTGCGACATCGACCCTGCCACTTATAATTTGTGCGCAGATTCTTTAGAGAAGATGTGGACTGATGATATCAAAGCTGTCGTCGCTGTTTCCTTTGCTGGACAGTCATGCGACATGCCGCGTATTCACGAAATAGCGAATAGCCGTGGAGCTGTCGTTATCGAAGATGCTAGTCACGGAACTGGCGGAGGATTTGAAATCGATGGCACAGCCTATAAACAAGGTGGCCATCCATGGGCAGACATGACAGTCTTCTCATTTCACCCAGTGAAAACTCTCACTACTGGTGAAGGCGGAATCGTCATCACTGATAATGATCAATACGCAAAAAGCCTGAGACAGCTCAGAACACACGGCATGACTCGTGACGCTGAGGAATTTCAAGGCCTAGGATCAGATGCTCCAGCACTGGCTGAGAAAGGTCCATGGTATTACGAGATGACTGAGCTTGGTCATAACTTCCGCATCACCGATATCCAGTGTGCACTAGGTCTAAGCCAGCTCGCACGACTCGATCAGATCACTCAGAGACGTAGAGATATCGTAGCCAAGTATAACGCTGCATTTGCTGGTCTTGATTTCCTAGAAACACCTAAGACACTCAGACCACAGGATGCTAACCACGTATCATGGCATCTCTATTCAGTGCAAATCGACTTCGAAAAACTCAGTAAGTCACGCACAGCAGTAATGGGTGAACTAAGAGGTAAAAACGTCGGTTCACAAGTTCTCTATATCCCTGTTTACTTACAGCCATACTATAGAAACACCTACGGTTACGCTGCTGGAAAATGCCCAAATTCAGAGACCTATTACTCTAAAGCTCTCAGTTTACCACTCTTCCCGAGCATGACCGACGCAGACGTTCAGAGAGTCATAGAAGCAGTCAAAAACTTAAACCAATAAATCACCCTATGCCTTCAGTAACAGCAATCATGCAAGCTCGCTTGGGCAGCACTAGACTCCCAGGCAAGGTGCTTATGGAGGTAAATGGTAAAACATTTCTAGAGCATGCATTTCAGAGACTACAGCTTGCTGAGTCTATAGACACAGCAGTGATTGCCACGACTACTGAACCAGCTGATGAAGCCATTGCTAGCTTTTGTGAGAGCAAAGGCTGGGCTCACAACCGAGGTTCTGAGGCAGATGTGTTAGATAGATACTATCAGACCGCTTGCCTATTTCCCGCTGACATCATTGTCAGGGTCACCTCAGATTGCCCACTTCTAGATCCTACGATCATCGATGAAGTCGTGAACGCAGTTAAAGCTGATGTCCCAAATACGTCCTACGCCGCAAACGTCTTAGTCCCTAGACATTTTCCTCGTGGTCTAGATGTAGAAGCCTTTACATTTTCTGCTCTAGAGAAGGCTTGGACAGAGGCCTCTGAGATATCGGATCGTGAGCATGTGACTCCATTTATCAATACTCAGCCAAACATCTTCCCACAAAAAAGCATCTCCTACCCAACAGACCTATCACGTCACCGTTGGACACTGGACACGAGCGAAGACCACGAGTTACTGTATAAAATTCTAGATGCTAAGCCAGCTCCAACAAGCTGGCTAGACATCCTAGAACTAGTAGAAAGTAACGCTGGTTGGGAAACGATCAACGCAGCCGTCGAGCAAAAGAAAATCTAATATGAACGGCCCAATTCTAGCGATTCGTGCTGACGCCTCACACCAAGGTGGAACTGGCCATATCATGCGCACACTAGCAATCGCACAAGAATGGATCAGTCGAGGAGGAAACTGCACCTACATCTGCGCCACACTCCCAGACGCTATACGCCAGCGCCTAGAAACTGAAAATTGTAGCATTCATATGCTAAAAAACGCTCCAGCGACAGCGGAGGAGATTAAAGAGACTTCAGCTGTTCTGGAAGAGCTTAAACCTCGTTGGTTACTCATTGATGGCTACTTATTCACTCCGGCCTATCAAGAAGCTTTAGAGCTTCCTAACCGAACTAAATTAGCCGTTGTATCTGATTACGGCTGCCAAGACTTCCACGATCCAGACTTAGTCATTCACTCTAACATCGAAGCAGTAGCTGACTACACCGAAGCTTCTGACAAAGCGACTATCTTGACAGGCGCTGACTATATCCTGCTTAGAAAAGAAATTCTAAACACACAGACAAAGCCAACTACTCCCACGGCGAAGAACCTACTCATCACCATGGGTGGATCTGACCCACAGGAAGCAAGTTTTCTAGTCTGCCAAGAAATCCTCAAACTCAGAGACTCTGAGAATCTCAATATCAAAGTCATTTTAGGCGCAGCCTATCCAGCCAATGGGAAAATGCATTCCATCAATGCATCAAACCTAGAGCTAGTATGCTCTCCCCCGTCCATGGGAGACATCTACGAGTGGGCTGACACTGCGATTAGTTCACCCAGCACCACCGCTCTAGAATTGGCATACTGTGGCCTGCCTATTGGCCTAATCATCACAGCAGACAATCAAGAGAAAATCTTGAGTGCTATGATCGATAAGAACCTAGCATTTCAACTATCTGACGCCAGAGGTGAAGAAGCTACATTCAACTACCTCAATGATCTACTAAACTCAGAGATGCGTCTCGAAACATCTAGGAGATCTTCTGAACTCATCGACGGCAAAGGCACCAAACGCATTTGTGATGAGATGAATCTACCTACCATCAGTCTCAGATCAGGCACACTAGAAGATGCAAAAGCACTCCATGACTGGACCAATGATCCAGCAACACGTGCTGCATCATTTAGCTCAGATCCTATCCCATGGGAGGGTCATTTAAAATGGTATAAGGCACAGCTTAACTCCACAGAAGTCACCCTCCTCATCATAGAATCTTGCTCTAACAAACTAGGAGTAGTAAGATTTAATAAGAACGTAGAAGCCGACGGAGAATCAGTTATATCGATCAGCCTTGCCCCCGAATGCCGTAGTTTAGGCCTCGCTCCACTTATTCTTCGTAAAGCGGCTGACTATTTCTTTGAAATCTATCCTCAACAAGCTATCACAGCATGGATAAAGCCAGAGAACATCGCTTCAGTAAAAACCTTCATTCGAGCAAATTACTCAGATTATCCTTCACCTCAGCAGCCTGACAAGGTCAGAATGCGTCTAACAAACACACCGTCATCATGAACACATTTGAAATCGCTGGTAGAAAAATCGGCCCAGGTCAACCATGCTACATCATCGCTGAACTGTCAGCCAACCATGGCCAAAACATCGACAACGCTCTCGCTCTCGTAAAGGTAGCCAAAGACGCTGGAGCAGATGCCATCAAGCTTCAGACCTACCGTGCAGACACCATCACGATCGATTGTGACAACGAATACTTCACCATCAAAAAAGGCACAGCCTGGGAAGGCCAAAGACTATACGATCTCTACGAAGAAGCTCACACTCCATGGGAATGGCATCAAGCAATCTTTGACGAAGCTACCAAATACGGACTCCAATGTTTCTCATCACCATTCGATGACACCGCTGTAGATTTCTTAGAAAGCATCAATGCGCCAGCCTACAAGATTGCATCCTTTGAGATCGTCGATCATGGACTCATCGCAAAAGTCGCTCAGACAGGGAAACCAATGATTATGTCTACCGGCATGGCTTCAAAAGAAGAAGTGGCAGAAGCAGTCCAAGTAGCTCGTGACAATGGCTGCACCCAGCTAGCTCTCCTCAAATGCGTCAGCGCCTACCCTGCTCCGGCAGACGAAATGCACCTTTCGACTATTCAAGATCTCAGCCAAAGCTTCGATTGCCCAGCCGGTCTCTCAGACCACACGCTCGGTATCACTATCCCAGTAGCAGCAGCTAGCATTGGTGCTACTATCATCGAGAAACACTTCACCCTCAGAAGATCCGACGGTGGCCCAGACTCACACTTCTCACTAGAACCACATGAGTTCAATGAAATGGTGACAGCCGTTAGAGATGCTCAGTCAGCAGTGAGCACTCCATCCTATGATCTTACTAAATCACAAGTAGCCTCTCGTATGTTCCGTCGCTCACTCTTCGTAGTAAAAGACATCAAGGCTGGCGAAAAGCTAACAGCAGAAAATGTCCGCTCAATTCGCCCAGGCCACGGCCTCGCACCAAAGCACTTAAACGATGTCCTCACTAAGACAGCAGTCAACGACATCCTACGAGGAACTCCTCTAAACTGGGATCTGATTAATTAGGCTGAGAGGATACTAACTCCTCAAGATAAAGTCCATATTGCGACCGACCGTGACTAGCGGCATGCTCTAGAAGTGTGCCGTCGTCTATCCATCCGTTCGCCCAGGCGATCTCTTCAACACAGGCAATTCTTTGCCCAGTTCTCTTCTCAACAGCTTTAACAAACTCTGCTGCTTCTAACATAGAATCATGAGTCCCTGTATCAAACCATGCCATACCTCGACTCATTGTATTCACCTTCAAAGCATCGTCTTTCAGGTAAAAATCAATGACATCAGTGATTTCTAATTCACCACGCTTCGAAGGTTTCACTTGCTTAGCCACTTCTGAGACTCTCGGATCAAAGAAATAAATTCCAGTCACCGCCATGTTAGATTTCGGACTCACAGGCTTTTCTTCAATACTAAGCACTTCATTATTACCACCTAGCTCTACAATACCGTAGCGTTCAGGGTCATTCACTCTCAGTGTAAATATAGACGCGTTCTCTTCACTACTGGCCTCGCCCAGCATTTTAGTAAGTCCGTGACCATAGTAAATGTTGTCACCCAGTATCAGACATACTGGACTCCCGTTTAAAAATTCTTCACCGATAATAAAAGCCTCAGCCAGCCCATTCGGTTCATCTTGCACAGCATAGCTGATTTTCATTCCCAACTGGCTACCATCCCCCAGAAGCAATTTAAAAGCATCAAGGTGCTGAGGCGTAGTGATAATTAAAACCTCACGAATTTCAGCTAGCATCAGCACAGAAAGTGGATAGTAAATCATCGGCTTATCATAAATCGGCAGCAGTTGTTTACTCACTGCGATAGTCAACGGATACATCCGTTTCCCTGCTCCTCCAGCTAAGATAATGCCTTTCCTAGTCTCGCTCATAAGCCTAACCTTTCTCCTGAATACTTGTCTTCTATAATGGGTTTCCACCATGATTCATTCGCTAAATACCAAGACACAGTCGATCGGATTCCTGATTCAAAATTCTCTTCTGCCTCCCAACCAAGCTCGAATTCCAGCTTACTAGCATCAATTGCGTAACGTGAATCATGACCTGGACGATCAATCACAAACTCGATCAAACTCTTATATCCTCCTTCTGGAGCACTATCAGTCAGTTCATCCAGCACGCTACAGATTTTTAAAACGACCTCGTGATTTGTTCGCTCATTACCACCACCCACATTATATTTTTCACCTATCCTAGCTTCATCCCAGATCATCCATAACGCTTTCACATGGTCATCCACATGAAGCCAGTCTCTCACATTAGAGCCGTCGCCATAGATTGGCAGCTTCTTGTGATGTAGAGCATTCAGCATGATCAGAGGAATCAACTTCTCGGGAAACTGATATGGGCCATAATTATTAGAGCAATTAGAGATAACAACAGGAAATCCATAGGTTCGATACCAAGCCATCGCCAAATGGTCAGCCGCCGCTTTAGAGGCAGAATATGGTGATGACGGGTCATACGCAGTCTCCTCACTAAATAAACCTTCCGCACCCAGCGATCCATAGACTTCATCAGTCGAAACTAGATGAAATTTAAATCGCTCACTTTTTTCTTCATCTAACTTTTTCCAATACTCTAGTGATCTATCTAACAATATCGATGTCCCTACTATATTAGTCTGAACAAATGTCTGAGCACCAGAAATAGAACGGTCGACATGTGATTCCGCAGCCAGATGGATTACCCCATCAGGCTTATATTTTTCTAGTAATTCATCTACTTTCTCGGCGTCACAGACATTACCTTCTTCAAAAAAATAGTCGTCACATCCATCCAGCACGCTCAACGATGACAAATTGGCAGCATAAGTAAGTGCGTCTAAATTAACGACTCTAGCCAATGAATTCTGCACCAAATATCGACACAAAGCACTGCCTATAAAGCCAGCTCCACCAGTAATGAGTATAGTCGGTTTATCCATAATGAAATTCTGATTTAAATTCACTGAATGATTGATTCACCAAGTCTTTCTCAGACATAACAGGCGTTATGCCACCTAGATTCCAATCTATAGCTAGGTCCTCATCATCCCAAGCTAATCCACTATCAGCCTCTGGGTGGTAACATTCACTAACCTTATACTCGACGTCTGTATCTTCTTCTAAAGTCACATAACCATGAGCAAAACCTGCTGGAATATACAGTTGCTTCCAGTTCTCTGCAGAAAGCTCCACTCCCAGCCAATTCCCATAGCTTTTAGAGCCTAATCTTAGATCCACCGCTACATCATAAATCGCACCTCGAATGACTCGCACCAATTTAGCCTGAGCAAATGGTGGCTTCTGGAAATGTAATCCACGTAGAACCCCTTTCCCCTTCGAATAAACGTGATTTGTTTGAACGAAATTGTCCTCTACTCCCTCTAACCTTAGTGAGTCTTCTCGATACACTTCAGAGAAAAACCCTCTCTCATCTGAGAACTTTTTAGCTTGGATGATCAAGACTCCTTCTAATTCTGTAGCACTTATATTCATAGACTTTCACATTAAGATTTATCCATCTAACTACGGTCAAACTTAACAACAAAATCATAAGGAGCAGTAAGGGTTTAGCAAGTCTCTATTAAAATGAATACACATTCTAAAGCCATCAAGAAAGTTTGGTGTTGAATATAGTAATGGCTGCCAGTATTTATCGATCATCATTCATGAGTAAGCACATAAACATCATCGCAAGGACAAACGGAGTAGGACTAGATAGCGACGCAAGTCTTCTGCAAACCGCACTAGAGGCAGCTGGACACAAAGTCACATTCAGCCATTGCCGCAGCAAATCATTAGCATCCTCTCTATTTGGAAAACTAACGAAGAAGAAACCTGAATTCGATGCTAACATTTTCCTAGAGCGCACATTCCCAGCATGGTTTGACTCAGCAGCGATTAATATACTCATTCCAAATCAAGAACGCTATCCAGAGCGCCAGCTCTCTAGACTCAGCAAAATCGATCACGTGTTCTGCAAATCTAAGCATGCTCTAGAGATCTTCTCCAAACATAGCGAAAAGTATAAGTTCGGCTGTCACCTCACCAGCTTCACCTCAAAGGATGTCCATCTTAATGACGAAATACCTGATTATAACAAATTCTTCCACCTCGCTGGCCGCTCTACTCTGAAAGGCACTGATATCATTCTAAAGCTATGGGGTGATAATCCACACTGGCCTACTCTTACCATCGTTCAAAATAAGGACAATGCTCCTGAAAGCGTCCCTTCTAACGTCACACTCATCGCAGAGCACCTCCCTTATGCTGAACTCATCAAGCTCTCTAACAAAAACGGCGTCCACCTCTGCACATCTCTCTCAGAAGGCTGGGGGCACTACATCGTAGAAGCCATGAGCGCCAAGGCGGTAGTCGTCACCACCGACGCTCCACCGATGAATGAACTCATCACTCCGGACAGAGGAATACTCGTTCCCTACTCCAGATCAGAGCCTAGGCATTTAGGAACTAACTTCTACGTAGGTGAAGCTAAGCTAGAGGACTCGATCAAGTCCCTTATTAGCCTAAATGCAGCAGAAAAAGAAGCCCTCGGTCTAGCAGGCAGAGCATGGTTCCTCCGCAATCATCAGCAATTCCTGAAAAATATTGAATCCACATTCAACTCTATTTTTGCTACCACTGCACCATGAGTCTAGACGCATCCATCTCCGAAACTGAACTCATCCTAGGCAACTCTAATAAACGGTTCTCTGGTGTCACGTCCACCATGCTGCAAGCACTCCCCTATCAGCAAAAGATCATGCCCCTAGCAGTCCTCGGTAAGCACCACCTACCAGCGGATGTCCCTCACCTCAGTTTTAGAGAGCTCCTCAAGCTCTGTAAATCTCCCCTACCCAGCGGCAAAACTCGTGTCTTTCATGCTCGTAGAAACGACGAAATGATTCAGGCTCTCATCGCTAAAAAACTCTTTGGGGCAAAACTAAAGGTAGTCTTCACCTCCACCGCTCAGCGACACCACTCACGCTTCACCAGATGGCTCATGAGTAAAATGGATGCCATCATCACCACCTGCTCAGCAGCTGCATTCTATCTTAAAAAGCCAGCCGACATCGTTATCCCACACGGCATCGACATCTCCACCTTCACTCCGTCATCAGCTCCCAAGGAGACTTTACGCATCGGAGTATTCGGACGCATCCGCCCCTCTAAAGGCATCGACCTCCTGATTGACGCTGCCCTTCCTGTTCTAAAAGATTTCCCTAATGCAAAACTTCTAGTCTGTGGCGAAACCACACCAAAATTTCAGCCATACCTTAACGAACAAAAGCAAAAGATCAAAGACGCTGGAGTCAGTGACCAAGTTGAGTTCCTTGGCAAAGTAGAATTCAACACACTCCCCGGCCTTTATCGGTCAATGAGTGTAGTCTGCGCCGTTAGTCGTAATGAAGGCTTCGGCCTCACTCCACTAGAAGCAATGGCATCAGGTGTTCCTGTCCTCACTTCTGAAGCAGGAGCATGGAAAGACATCGTAGAAAATGGAGTCCACGGCTACTGTGTCCCTACAGGCGATTCACCAGCCATCGAAGAAAAACTCCGCCTCATGCTCAGCAACCCTGACAAACTAACAGAGATGGGTGCAGCAGGCAGAACTCATGTAGAAAAACACTACACCAACCAACGCGAAGCCCAGCAACTCTGTGAGTTCTTCAAACAATTGAATGAGTAAAAATCAACAACCTACCTTATTGCTAATTACCGGTCCAAACGGAGCGGGTAAAACCACGTTTGCGGCTGAAATTCTTACTAAAGAACTAAAAGGCTATCGCTTTCTCAATGCAGACGAAATAGCAAGAGGGCTTTCTCCATTTGACCCAGTATCCGTTGCGTTTAAAGCAGGAAGAACTTTGATAAATGAAGCTAATGAACTTATTGAAAAGAGAGAAAACTTTGCTCTAGAATCCACTATTAGCGGCATTGGACACAGTCGCCTCATAAAAAGAGCTAAAGAGAATGGATACAACATAGTCCTACATTTCCTATGGCTCCCCCACCCATCTGAATCTATCAGACGAGTCAGACAACGAGTAAAAAAAGGTGGCCATCATGTCCCAAGTGTAGACATTCATCGCAGATATCCCCGAACATTCTATAATTTAGTAGCTTACTACCTACCACTATCTGATCAATGGGCTATATGGAACGCTACATCGCCTAAATTTATCCCCTTGGCTAACAACGACACCCATGCTATACATGATATAGCAGAACACCTAAAAGTCTGATGATCAAACCACAATATAAGAAACTAGAGCCAATACCGACTAAGGATCTACCTGAGTTTGCTCGTATTGCGCTCAGAGCTCAACACCGTGCTGCACGTAAGCTACGTGCAGAGCACAAGCGTCTTGGTATGCCTCTTATCGGCTGGAAAGATGGTAAAGTCATCGAAATCCAGCCCTAGAAAGAGAGTGCCCCTCTTAATAATTAATGAGGAGCCTTAGCTACCTTCATTACGAATCCCTGCATCGCTTCTTCTTGCTCTTCGATACATTCGACGAGTCTAAGCTGTGTGCGAGATCGGTCTAAATTATGCCCTTCACGGTCAGTCTTGAAATACACATCACCTTCAAGGTGATCTGTTAGGAAACGGATACCCACTTCCAAAGTCATTAACTTACCACCAGTGACTAAATTTTCGATCTCCAGAGGAGTCAAACAATCACAGCCATCAAGATAACCTTCAGCCAGTGCTTCAAACATAGGCATACGCATCTCCACTTTAGAGAGATCCGTCTCATCTTCCTCTGCAGGACTAGTTGCAGTCCTCACCAAATCACCAAAATCATACAATGAAAGACCAGGCATCACGGTATCGAGGTCAATCACACAGACAGCCTCGTCACTCTCAGAGTCCATCATCACATTATTGAGCTTGGTATCGTTATGAGTCACTCTGACAGGTAGCTCACCAGCCTCAGCCAGCTTCACCAGCTTATTACATAGGTGCTCTCTAGCCACGATGAAATCCACCTCAGCTTGCACATCCTTCAGTCGACCCACTGGATCTGCTGCCACTACTTCCATCAGCCTATTATAGCGCTTAGGAGTATTATGGAAATCAGGAATCGTCTCTTCAATATCTTCCAATGGCATATCGCTCACTAAGTCCTGGAATGAACCAAAAGCCTTTGCCGCCTGATACGCCTGACGTGTGTTTTCCACCACATCGTAGGTATGACAGTTTTCGATAAAATTATAACATCTCCAGATTCCACCATTTGGACCTTCAGCATACGATCTGCCACCACGTGCTGGATAAATATTCAGAGTCTGACCACTCGCGTCTTTTTTCACACGGAGAACCTTCCAGTTAATATGCCTAGTGACAGCTTCAACATTACGCATGACAGATAACGGATCTTTAAATACATGTTCATTAATACGCTGTAAAATATAGCGGCGAACATCTCCATTGGCTCTCTGGTAATTTGCCACATAAGTATTATTAATATGACCACTATCGATCTCTATCCCATCTACGAATTCACCTGCTATCGCAAATTCATGACTAGTTCTTTTAATAATATTGAGGGTGTTTTCGGTAGTCGTTGACATAATTAAAATTGAGTATCCACCGTCTTAGCATACCATCACTTCGACACAAGCCAGTTTATTAAGAAAACTTATTTAATATCGTCATGAATTTCAGCAGAACGAACCTAGAAATAGAAACCCTCCAAGAGGACCTATCTCAATTGCAGTCTCTGTTGACTCCCCTCATCTCCCAGAATCTTCTGAACAGAGAAAATGAACACATCCGTATTCTCAATTTAGCTTGTGGAAGAGCTGACGAATCAGGCATTCTTAAAAAGATTCTACAACCTTACACTCAGCACCTACATATCACCGGAGTAGATATCCGTGATAGAGAGCTCGACACAGCCAGATCCATTTGGCGTTCAGACGACTCAACTCAGTTTGATTTCCTCCACCAAGACGCCACTAAGCTGGATGAAATCGCCCAGCTTAGCGCCCCTTTCGACATCGCCTTCATGCGCCATCAAAACTACTGGAATGGCGACCTCACTTGGAAACGTATCTATGACTCCGCTCTTCATCGTTTAAAATCACAGGGACTACTCATCATCACTAGCTACTTTGACCGTGAGCACATCCTTGCTCTCACCGCCATCCAGCAGCTTGGAGCCACGCTCGTCACCACCATCAGAAATCCATCCTCACGCACTATTAACGACGCTCCTGACAAATCCGTAGACCGTCACATCGCCGTTTTCAAAATTTAAAAAACCACATAATCACTTTACATCACCGTAAAATAACCTAATCAAAAGCCATGGCAGGATTTTTCAAGAAACTCATAAACAAGATCACCAACAAAGCGGAAATCGACTGGGACGAGCTAGAAGCTGATCTCATCTCCGCTGACCTAGGTGCACGTCTCACCATGACTATTGTGGACGAGCTCCAGTCACTTGGTAGAAAAGTCAACTCTGACGACATCGTAGACACTGCCAAGAAACACATTTCTCAGATCCTCCCTGCTGATCTTCCAGAGCTCCAGCCACGCACCGATGGCAAGCCTCACGTCCTCCTCATGGTAGGCGTCAACGGCACAGGCAAAACTACCTCTACTGCCAAGCTAGCTACCTATCTTAAAAGCCAAGGCCACAGCGTCATGGTCGCAGCTGCTGACACCTTCCGTGCAGCCGCTGTAGAGCAGCTCCAAGTCTGGGCTGAGCGTCTCGACATCCCTATCACCGCGGGAGCCCCAAATGCTGATCCTTCATCAGTCTGCTACACAGCTCACCAGAGATGTATCGCTGAAGGCATCGATTTCCTCATCTGCGACACAGCAGGACGTCTCCACACCAGGCACAACCTCATGGAAGAGCTCTCCAAGATAGAGCGAACCATCGCCAAGCAAGACGAGACAGCTCCACACACCAAGCTCATCGTAGTCGATGCCACAACAGGCTCCAATGCTCTCCAACAAGCTCTACAGTTCAACAAAGCCATCACACTCGACGGCCTAGTAGTCACCAAACTCGACGGATCAGGCAAAGGCGGCATCATCGTCTCTATCTACCAAGAACTCGGCATCCCAGCCCGCTTCATCGGCCTAGGAGAAGAAGCTAAACAGTTCAAGATCTTCAGAAAAGACGAGTTCACTCAAGAAATTATGTAGACAAATACTACTCAACAACCTCAGTAAAAGTGATCCCGTGATAGCTGACTCTGTTGAATTTTTTGTTCCAGCCAAACACACAGATTTCTCTTCTAGTAGGTCGTAGAACAACCGTTGAGGCGCTGAGCAACTTCCATTGTTTGCTACCCTTATCTAGATACCCATAACTAGTTGCTACATTAACCGCTTTTTTCAGATTCTTGGCATCATAAATCTTAGACGACCTTGGTTTCACACGTAACTTCTTGTCTCCTAATTTCACCACAATCTCAGTCGGTGATAAATTAATGTAGAGGTAGTCACCACCTTTAAACTTCGTAAGGTCTTGCACAGAGGTCGAATAAACCTGCGTTGAACCTGTCTTCTTCGCTTCAGCTGGACTGAGAATGATCAGCGAATCTTTTGAAGTCGTTTTCACTACTGCTTTTGCAATTACCTGATAGGGATCTTCTCCTTCAGCTGGATTTTCTTTTAACTCCACTACTTCTACGATCCCAGATGCTGTGAGTTTTATCGGATCACTTGCTGAGCGCTTTGACAACTCTACCTGCTGAATTTTTTTCCCGGTGCGCACCGTAATCGGATTCTTAAACCCTTTGGGAAAACTAGTGCAGACAAAGTAGGCTTTCTTGCCTCTCGGCTGACGTGGATTCTCGCTATCATCAGCTTGGGCAGCGAGGAATTGGCTACCTGCTAGAAGGTATAAAAATGCCAGTAGTATGTTCTTAATCATAATAAAATGGTGCAGTGATTAGACTTCATTCGGTGATAGCCAATGGAAACTTTGGATTCTGAATCTACGGCCAAATCTTCGGTTTAGCTCAGTCAGTTCTGCATTATCTTTAAATAGACCATTCTTATCGATGAGACGAGCTGGAACAGAAGCGTCGTTAGCTGGATCACAGTAATCAGGGTAACGCTGAACGATCGCCTCGCACCATGCACGTGCTACTACTTTGCCGTTAGCATCAAGCGATTCTCCATAAGCACGGATACGGAAAGTATCATCGCGGACAGTAAGCGTATTCCCTATTGGCTTGAGCAGATCTGACTGAATAATATACCCAGGAATAGCAGTAAACCTAGAACCGACAGCCGCCTCCGGAGTTTTATAGTCATGGTCACCCAGCTGCTTGTTCGTGATCATGTAGTCAGGACCATTTTTGAATTTATAGTTAATGGACTTAGAATCTGGTGATTTATCATCGTAATCAATGGCACTCTGAAGCGCACCCATCGTTCCTAATTTGTCATCAGAGAGTCTACGATTAATAAACTCTGAGTAGTTCAGGAATGGTCCACGAAGCTTGACTTGTTTAACACATTCTTCAGCGAGCTTTAGAAGTTGTTCATCAGTGAGGTAACGAACTCCAGTCCATGAGATAGTGTCGTCAGTGAGAGTCACACCGTGCTCTGGAGATCCCATTTCTTGCTCAGAAATCTCTGTATTGAATCGTGATAAAGCAATTTTACTATCCGATGGCACCTTTATCTTTTTAAGCTCACCATTATCACGGTAGACCAGTTCACGAGATCGAATACCTGTGAACAGAGCATACCACGCATCGACTGAGGTGCTGTTTACATTGAACATACCTTCGACCATCAGATACTTTGCAGACTTGAGGTAACCATCTTGCGCCTTGAGTTCGGCCTTAATTGTCTCTGCTACACCCTCGTTCCTGATAAAATGTAATCGGTTATTGGCTCCTACTTTCCCTTTTGAAAACATTTGGTCAATATTCTCATCCAAACTGAGTGCGGCATCAGCTCCCGTGCGGACTTGATCAGCCAGAGAGGAAACGTAGTAGTCATCCCAGAGGGCATCGTTGAGTAAGAAAGTGTGATCCCAGTAATCGTTGTAAACTTTGTTGTCTCGCTCAGTCGTGTTATTTGACCAGCTTGAGACATCTTGGCTTTTAGAGTTATCCACATACCGATAGACATCCGTGCGTGGAAGCATTGGGTGAATGAACGAGTTTCCTAATCCTCCACCAGTGACACCACTCTGATAATTCATTTCCTTCATTACTGCACCGCTAAATGAGCTCCAAGCTCCACCTCCTCCAACAGCAATCTGATTTTGATGCGTCCAGCCTGGATTAGTTCTCATGTTAGAAAATCCTGCTATGCTAGAAATCGGTGCAGTCGGTAACTCCAGCATGACTGCTGCTGTCACTTTCTCATGGGGTGAAGAGCCAGATCCAAGAAAGGCATTATCACCAAGGTGAGGCACTACTTTTGGCATATCAGCCCCAGACATAGCACCAAAATGCATTGTGTATGGATTATCGAGACGCTGAGTATGAGCTGTTTTTTTATCTTGGGAAATATACTGAGCACTGCCGAAGTAGTATGGAGGCGCTTGGAGCCAATTCTTGGAACGCCAGTCTTGCTCCCAATCAATACTCTCATATTCTAATTCTGATGAAGTCTTTACCGCAAATTGGTTAAAGGCAAACGGCAAAGGGTCATTATCAGCAAACTGCCACTTCCCAATCTCCGTTGAGCCTTTAGGGTTAATCGGTGTGTTGACTTGGTCTTTCTGAAACCAATCGTGAGCATACATGGTAGGTAGCCAGCTACCATACCCACCAAAGAAAAACGGTGTATTGAGCGCACCTGGTGTGTTACCGAACCAAACATTTCCTGATTGATTCGCAGGATTAGCAAAGGTCAGAGCGATCCCAGGTTTCTGAGTAGAAGAGACATTTTTGTGAATAAGCATCTTATCTCCGCCGATGGCTTGAGGGTCAAAACCCGGTAAGAATAATGTCTGCTTACCTGTGCCATTACCATTGCTTCTATAGGAAAACATTCTTAGCTCACCTGGTTTAAAAACAATTTGGCTAGAGCTGTCATCACTAAAAAATGAACCGTAATCAGATTTGAGATCAATGCTAACTGGATTTAAACCACCATTTGGGACTCCGTTGAGGTAACGATAGAATCCTAAAGGTAGAATTTTATACGGTAGAGAAAGCGCTCCAAGATCGCGGTTATTCATTCTAAGCTCTACATTATACGGATTCCAAAACGTATAAACGGGAGTGTATACGAGATAGCAATTATATTTCTTGGGATTCGAATCAGGCACCGCAATACTCTGTAGGCTATATATAAAGGTAAGCTTAGCCATAATTGGTAATCTCGCATAGGTGTTTGATCCTTTCCAACTATCTCTATACTTTGATGAAACTACATTGGTGTAAGGTTTATAATTATCCCATTTTAAATTACCACCACCTTGAGTTCCTTCATTAGTAGCATCACTGTTTTTACGATACATGCGGTAGAAGTGGCGCAAGCGAGTCCATGAGGCAAAGTGTCTGCCAGGTCTCGTAGGATTTTTCCCAGCTAAATCCTGACTCATAGGCCGTATAGATGGTTCTCTAATATCGTTGAGTTTAAATTTATAAGAAGAGGGCAAATTATCTCCATCTAGCAAGAGGCTAAGATCTTTTTTAAGAGCTCCTGTTCTGGTGCTAGTCATAAGGCCTTTGCCATGTGCAGTAAGATCATAAAAGTGATTATTTACAGTCTCACTCGCCACCATCGCTGGGCGAAGTGACTGGAGAGTGATGAGCTTTTCAGAAATATTTTCATTCGTGATTACACCATCGAAACCTTCCAGACTGCTTACACCTACTTCAGAGGAAGTGCCTTGTGATGTTTCAAGTGAGCTTGCTGATGCTACAACCGCGTCCTTAAAAGTATTAATTTTAGCCTTATGGTTTTCTGGCCCTATCCACCATGCGTAACGACCATTTTTGTCAGCCTTTTTTAGGTAAGCACGCGTAATTTTATGTTGCTCAGTATCTGCCTGCTTGCCGAGCGATCCCTCACCCACCACGACAATAGAGTTATCACTACTCAGAGCTGTAAACGGAGCGTTGATATCCTGAATCTGATCATCAGGAAGAGAGACTAGCCATCTACGGAACATTGGTGAACGTCGATCCACATAAGTGTCAGAAATATCCAAGGACAATGGACTACCATGATCATCTATAATTTCGTATTCATTATTTAGCCAACCACCCCAAGCATTGTAGCTAGCCATCCAGTGTGATTGCTCTAACCCATCAATCTCTGCAGTGTCTGTATCAGTATCAAAAAGAGCAGACTCAGCACTGACTCTCATATCTGGTCCCATCTCTTTCTGAAGTTCACCTATTGCGATCATCAGAGCTAATCTAGCATTGGCATTTGCTTCAAGCTGCGCCTGACTGGAGTAGGCTGAGCGAGTGCTAACACTGCTAATACTGAGCATCGCTAGAGCCACTAGCATCAACAAGCTCATTACTAAAATACTTGAAATTAACGCAAACCCTGAAGGTCTCTTCGTTGAACGATTTTTATGTGTTTTAAACTTCATATAACAGCTTGTTGGTTTTCAAAAAGCACGCATTTGTATAAAACGCCTAAATACAGTATATACTTTGTATACACCAAATCAAGTTAGTAATCGTATGACAAACTCCGTGAGATTTCCCCTTATTCTATACTTAAAGACCATACTGGCTTAAAAAACGTTACATTTTTTCTCAGTATGACCTTATTTTTTCTCAGTATGACCTTATTAATAGTGAGGGTTTCCCCGTCAAAAGTTAACATCTTTTATTCAATGAGTTTGATTAACCAATTGCAGCAGATCAAAAAGTGTGGGGGCACAGTTGATCACAACTATGGGGCAAAAGCTGACAAAGCAGCATGATATGATACTTCGCAGAACTTTAGAGTAAGAAAAAGGAGAACCTGAATATCAAGTCCCCCTCTATTTTATAAATCGACTCTCCAATCGACCAACCTAATTAGCGCTCCCAGTCGCTATGTTCGTCTCAGGTTCAATACTATCCTCTAGTCCATGATAGATCAAAGATTTGGTGGAGGGTTCGGCATACACAAACATAATCGAGCGAGTGTGTTTATTAGCAACCCATCGAGATGATAAAAACTTTCTCCACTTTTTCTTTTCCTTGTTTGCGAGAAACACTCCTACAACTGGGATATATTCACCTTTGAGAGATTTGGGAATGGCCAGATTCTTTTGCTCTCGAGGCTTTATTAGCACTACTTTACCAGCGTATTTGATTTTTATAGGCACTCTGGAAAGATTGAAAACTTTGCGTTGTCCAGCTTTGAAATTCGCAGCGCTAGCATCAAGCTGTTGGATACGCCATGGCGCAGAGCCTGATTTCTTTTGCTTGAATAATAGTCCTATGACTTTTTTAGTTCCACCAGATAGCTTGAATGAACTCATAGGAGTCTGATCTGTAATACTAGAGACAAGTCGGTATCTTTTACCTGCTTTGACCGTATACTTTGGTGACAGTTGCCAAGACGATAGAGTTACAGAAATAGGCTCCTCCTCCTTCGCTATGAGAAAAAACTCTGTCTGCTTTAGCTTACTTACGCTAGCAAGCTGGAGTTGAACGTTAACTTCTTTTTTATCATGTTGAGCACTGAGAGTCAGTGGCATCATCATCATTATTGCGGCTAATAAAATTTTCATAGGTTTTGGCTATTTGAGGTTAAGGTTTAGCTTCGGAAGCCAATGGAATGAGCTTATTCTGAATTTTCTTCCGAACATTTTATTAAGTTCCGTAATACTCTCAATGGCAGTATCACTGGAGTCAGTGGGATCTACAAACTTTGCTGTCCTCTGAACGACTGCTTTACATCTAGCAGTTGCTACAATTTTCCCTCTAGCATCCTTACTCTCACCATAAGCATAGATGGTAAATGTATCTCCACGTGCTGTGATAATAGGAGCGAGAGGCGTAAGTATGTCTGCTTGGCTCACGTAACCTGGAATTCCTCTAGCTCGTGGCATCCCATCTCCATCAGGTCCGTCCACTGCTGCTTTGTTAGTAAATTTAGCATCTGGGAAATCGGCTGACTTAAATAATTCAGATCGATACTCTTCGTTAATACTGACTGATTTATATTCAAGCGCGGCCTGCAGTGCTCCATAAACAGATTTGCCATCTCCAGTGTCTACACGTTGACGATTCACAAACTCTGAGAGAGATCTAAATGGACCACGTAGCTTGATTTCTTTTACGATGGCCTCAGCTAGTTCGTCTATTTGATCTTTGCTGAGTTCACGATAGCCATTGAATCCATCAGTATATGCATCTCCAGCCTCATCGATTGACACTCCATTTGGCATAGTGAAACGAGACACAAAGTATTTATCAGTAGTTTTGATCTTCATCTGAGAACCAGCAAGTGGGCTTTGTGTTGGTATTTTTACTTTCAATGTCGACGCTAACAGAAGTTTCCAAACCTCAGGTGAGGTATTATTAATGTTCACTCCTCCCAACAGACCAAGATGAGCAGGAAGTATTTTGTGCGCATCGACCGTTGGCTTATCCACATCTATCAGTAGTTCTTCTAGTGTATCTTTTTCTAAATCAGTATTAGGAATAATGCGGTCATTGGGTAGCGAGCGTTTGTGATCAAAAAAGTCTGTGTATACTTCTTTCAGGCTACGAGCAGTTCCAGCTGACTTAAACCAAGGAGTATCTTGAGGTGCTAGCGTGGTGAATGTGTATGAATCCCAGATCAGAGAATTGGCAGCCCAAAGACGATCAGTCATCGGCTTATAACCTGATATCAAACCACTCGAATCCCCTTTTGCCACCAAGGCATACTCTCTGTTTTCAGTGAGGACCGTTGATGATAACCAAGGGTGAGCCCAAGAATTGCCAATACCAAATGTCCAAGTAGGAGTATGAGGGTGAATAGAATCATGCTTCCAACCGATGTCCTGTAAAGGCAAATGCTGTAACTGCCCCAGTGAGTGTAACGGTGTGAAAGGAAGCTCACAAAGTGTCAGATAAGATGAGCCTCGTGCCGGATTCTTACTGTAGCCCATCACATCGTGCATTCCGTCAGCATCATCAGTAACATGGAGATGTTTACTGAGATCTGTTTCTCCTCGTAGCGGAGTAAAGCTATACTGCATAGGAGATGCTTGTCTCCCGCTCTTTAAATCCTCACCAGTAGCCGCGTAGTGAGGAGTCACATTCATGCGGTGTGGGTAGTCAAATGCCCAGAGCAAACCCGGCTGCTCAGTGTGATCAGCAGACTTGGTCCCTAACTCAACAATAGCTAACGGCCAAGGTGAGTCTTTCAATGAGCCGAGTGTCTTTCCCTTCATGATGCCTTCACCACCTGTAAGAATATCTCTATATCGGTCTAGCTTGAATGCCCAATTATGAAACTTAGTCGATCTATAGTTACCTATGTCATCTAACCAACCATCAAAATGCTGACTACTTTTCCAATTATTATTGAAAAAGTTATCACTGGCAAACAAGCTGATATCTACTGTGGTGCCTACACCACCTTCTATCCCTGTATCTCCTGTTGAGAAGTTTGCGAGTTGAGCTGTATTTTGAAACCATTCATTAATGAAGTTCATATTGCCATAGTTTGAGTTCGATGGATCAGGAAACAGCACCTTGGTCTCACCTGGCCTGAACTTCAAAGAACCTTTACCAGTCGCTTCACCAAATCTATAGGTAGAGTTCCCCCCTAGTCTTTTTTCTATAGTCGCCCCACCTACTGTCACCTTGTAGTCAATCGCATGTCCCCGACTACGGCACCAGGCTCTTGGTAGCTCTACATCCACATTGTAAGGATTCCAAAACGTCAGCACCGGGTATGAGATAAACTCCAATTTTAAAACATTCGCATCACCAGGTTTAGCAACAGCTCTCACGTAAATTATATCTCTCGCTCGGGTGATCACCGGAACTAAGCGTAGTGAGTGACCATAGCCAGCCCAATATCGGTCTGTCACATCATCCTCGTTGTTAGTTTTTACACGATGTGTGGTTCTTCCTGTTTGGAGAGACACATTCGTAGAATCATTGACTAGTGGAGTCTTCGTCTTCGTCCCCATGTGGCTTGACTGATAATAGCGATGAATAAGTGACATTGGGAGGGTGTCATGGTTTACAGATTCAGCAGTAGTCGAGAGTTCTATATCACTAAATTTTCGTTGATTCACAGACAAGCGCCCCCCCCATCTAGATGGTAAATCCTGCATCATCTTGTAGTCTGCTGGTAACTCTTTCTCATCTAGCTCTAGCAGCATATTTAGACAATGCTTCCAGCCCCCCTTTTTTACATCAGTCAGTAGAGACATTGAATGAGGTGTTAGGTAGCTATCTAGATCTTCCTTTTTGCCTGTAATTTTCTCAATCAAGTGCAGTTGCTCACTTGTAACATACTTATCTAGGGCTGTCCCAGCAGCATCAAGATTTTTCAAACTATCTAGAGTCTCATGACTATGGAGACCTGACAACCCAGAGCGGACCAAAGCATCTGCCACTTTCCCACCAACAACCTCTGTTACCTGGTGAGTATTTGCTAAACGATATTTCATACTCTCATCAGCAATCCCCCAGGCATAGGCTCCATTAGCAACTGGTATTCTATCAGCCTTTAGTCTTTGGTTCACATCGGAGTGAGCAGTAAGAGCTATCTCATCAAGAAATACTCCACTCTGAGCAAAATCAGAGTTTTTCTTTTCCTCCGCCTTTTGGTGAGACACTAGCCATGTTAGAAAGTTCTTGGAGCGTGCATAATAATCAGAATCTAGGCTATTCTTCATTTCGTCCTCAGCTGTCCTAGCCTGATAGATAGCGACAAGCTTCTGATGTGATACACCATTGACCTCCGTCGAGTCAGGATCAGCATCCCATTGTGTCGCTGGCACTGAAATCCGCTGATCAGGGCCAGCAGCTTTCTGCAGTTCACCAATCGCTATTATAAGAGCCATTCTGGCATTCGCATTCGCTTCTATCTGAGCCTTACTCGTATAGGTGGAGCGAGTGCTCACACTACTGATACTAAGCATCGCCAGAGCCACTAACATCAACAAGCTCATTACTAGAATACTTGAGATTAGCGCAAAGCCTGAAGCTGACTTAGAAGATTTCTCTTTATTGGGTTTAATTTTCATATTAAAACTATATTTCTGTCTTACATATTACTACATTTGTATTACCAATGCAACGCCTTTGTAGATACACTATGTTATTTAACAAGGAAATAATCGTCTTATTAAGAATTTTAGAATTTTCCTTACACTCTATATCTAACCACCTTACATGCTTGAAAAATCTTAAACCCCACTAAGAGACTACTCTCCTTCCTATAATACAGCCTTCTAGCTCTCAAAGGTTAACGCTTTTATTGAAAAACAATTAAACCAACCAAAAACAAAACAACAAACAATTAAGGATAAGATATATACGTAAAATAATATACTCACGATAAAAACACCGTGACTAATTTGTAATCCAGAACAACTACAGCTGAGCCTTTTTCCAGCCTTTACCTTGATTCAGGTATTCAGATAGCTCTTCTACTACCTTTGCTTGCGCAGGATCTTTCGCGATGTTCTTTGTCTCCTTAGGATCATTCTGATGATCATAGAGTTCACGATCCACGACAGCATTGCCATTCTTCGTATCAAGCCACTCTACATATCTATAGCGATCTGTCTTCATCGCATAGCCTCTACGCTTACCTCTACCGAACTGTGAAAATGCAGCATGTTTCCACTTCATGTCAGGGTCAGCCAACAATGGCTTAATGCTACTTCCCTCTAATTTCTTAGTAACAGGAATCCCAGCTAGATCAGCTAATGAAGGAAAAACATCAACCAGCTCAACAAGTGCCTTACTTTGTTTACCAACAGCCTCAGCTTTCATGCCTGGAGCTCTACAAATAAATGCCACATTGGTATCTAACTCATAATTAGTAGTCTTGCCCCAAAGCCCCTTCTCACCAAGATGATAACCGTGATCACTCCAGAGTATAACGATAGTATTTTCAGCTAAACCATTTTTATCTAAAGCATCTAGAACTAGGCCGATCTGAGCATCGATGTAACTAATACAAGCGTAGTATGCCTGCTTAGTGCGTTGTTGATCTTTCGTAGAAAAGGCACCTCTCTTAGCTTGATCTGTGTATCTGCGCTTCTCACCGGAGCTATGTCCAGCATAGCGAGGAGCATCAGTAGGGAAATCTGGATTCTCTGCGAGAGCTATTTTTTCAGGATCATAGAGATTAAAGTATTTTTCAGGAGCTATATAAGGTGAATGTGGCTTGATGAATCCTACAGCTAGGAAAAATGGTTGGTCTTTCTTTTTACCAAATTCATCGAGATATTCCACAGCACGCTTAGCAACCTGACCATCATAGAGCACATCATCTTCTACTGGCGAAGCCTCAGTGAGTGGACCGAATACTAAATGTTCAGTCCACTTCTCGATTGGCTTCTTAGGATATATTCTCTTGAAGATTCCCTGCGCAGCCTTAATCCCCTCTTCCGTATAGTAATATCTAGGCCCTGGACGAAATGCAGGAGTGCTCCAACTCTCGGCATCTCCCATCACATCCCATCTAGGAGCCATTCCTTTAGGGAAAACGCCATGGTTGATCTTTCCACAAGCTGCGGAAAAATAACCATTGTTCTTAAAATGCTGAGGCAATGTGACGATATCAGGATTCTTATCTCTATAGTGAGCATGGTTTCCATGAACCCCAGATGAATCAGGACGCAGCCCAGTCAACAAACTCGCTCTAGTAGGTCCACAAATCGCCTGCTGACAATACGCTCGCTTAAATAACAGTCCACTAGCAGCTAATTTATCAATATTAGGGCTCTTCACATGAGAAGCACCATAACATCCCAGCTCAGGACGCATGTCATCCACCGCTATCATCAGCACATTGAGTTTCTTCTCTTCAGCCTGAAGCACACCTATTGCTAAGCTCGCAGCTGTTATTGCGTAAGTAAATTTCTTAATCATGCTATAAATTTAAAGTGTATCCAATATTACTGCAACCTAGCATTGTCTGGTCGCCAATCTAAACCAGTATGTATAACAGATCTAAGCTAAGATCATTTATCCCTCTTAATTTAGTCACCGACAGTAATATAGACCTACAAAACTCAGCAAAAAATCGATTATTGAAAGATTCTACAGAAAATGAAGCTGTTTTTCGAAAAAACAGTTGCATTTAAAGGACTAATCCCCTTAATTCACCGCCCTGCGAGATCGTCAATCCAGTCGTAGGTCCTCTGAGCAATGCTATGGTAGCGGCGCTAATTATCCTCGCCAGAGCGGAAACCCGACTAACTACATAGACACCATGTCAGAAGACACAACAAACGAAGAAGCAACTAACGAAGAAGTAGAAGAGACCAAGCCAATTCATCTTGATCGCTTTGAAATTCCTAACCGTCTCGTCAAAGACGAAGACACTGAGACTGATACATACTCCCACTTCACCGCCGAGCCTTTCGAGCGTGGATTTGGTCACACTATCGGTAACTCACTCCGCCGCGTTCTCCTCTCATCACTTGAAGGAGCAGCTATTACATCAGTAAGAATCGCAGGCGTTCAACACGAATTTTCCTCACTCGCTGGAGTTGTAGAAGATGTTACAGACATCATCCTCAACCTCAAGAAAGTCAAATTCAAGCACCACGACAAAGAGCCACGCGTCCTTACCCTCAAGGTAGACAAAGAAGGCCCTGTTACTGCTGGTGACATCACTGACGACAACATTTACGAAGTAGTCAACAAAGACCAACTCATCTGCACACTCGATCGCAAGACTAAGTTCGACTGTGAATTTGAAATCAAAGTAGGTCGTGGATTCAACACTGGAGACGAAAACAAGCGTCCTGACATGCCTATCGGCGTCATCGCTATCGACTCTATCTTCTCACCAGTTACTCGTGTGAAGTATGGCGTAGGCCAGACACGTGTTGGTCAAATGACTGACTTCGACAAGCTAGAGCTAGACATCTGGACAGACGGACGTCTCGACCCAGCTGAAGCACTTCTACAAGCATCATCCATCATGCGCCATCACCTCGATGTGTTCGTGAACTACGATGACGACGCAGTAGAATTCGAAAACGCAGCTCCTGAGCAATCAGAAGAGAATGCAGCACTCAAGAAGCTCCTCAACATGAGCGTCAACGAGATCGAACTCTCTGTCCGTGCAGCAAACTGCCTCAACAACGCAAACATTACAAGCGTAGGTCAGCTTGCGCTTAAATCAGAAGCAGAGATGCTCAAATACCGTAACTTCGGTAAGAAATCTCTCAACGAGATCAAAGACAAACTCCAAGAGCTCGGACTCGGACTCGGTATGTCACTTGATCCATCACTACTTACAGGACCAATGCCTTCACTTGCGGCACCACGTCTCAGCGTAGAAGAAGAAGCACCGGTAGGTCTTGCAGACCTTATCGCACAAAACCTCAACGACGAGTAGTCACAAGACTAACGTTAAATAACAACTTAATTAGAAAGAACAATCACGATGAGAAATCGCAAAAAGACAGTAAAACTCGGAAGAGACACAGCGCACCGCCGCTCACTCCTCGCTAACCTCACATGCAGCCTTATCCAACACGGTAAGATTCGCACAACACTCGGCAAAGCTAAAGCTCTTCGCCCAGTTGCAGAGAAAATGGTAACACTTGGTAAGCGCGGAGACCTCCACGCTCGCAGACAAGCAGTAGCATTCCTACGCCACAAAGACATCGTAAAGACACTCTTTGAAGACGTAGCTCCAGCTGCAGCAGACCGCCAAGGTGGATACTGCCGTATCACTAAGCTAGGCGCTCGTCAGAGTGACTCAGCTCCTATGGCACTCATCGAGTGGGTAGACGCTCCTGCATCATCTGCTGAAGAAGTAGACGTTGAAGTAGTTACTGAAGCATAATTCCCCTAACAGGAATTATCCTAAAGATCATAGAAACGCACTCTCTCCGGAGAGTGCGTTTTTTTGTGCTCTCATTTAGTCTGTAAATTACTACTTCCCTACATTCCTACCAGAAATCAACCTACGTGTGATCAATAAATGACTGACCACAGCAATCACTACGAGCACAGTTGGCAACCAAATGTAGGGGAAGTAAAGCACCCATGAATTCACCTTCTCTGGCTCATCTCCCCAAGCTCTCAACACTGGAGAACTCGATACTGCTATAAAAAAGATCATGGCTAAACATGCCAAACCAAAAACATTCCAAATCCAGATCAAAGCCTTGGACACCTCACCTCTCACCATCCAGATCAGTAACAGAACTATCGCTCCTATCCCCGTGATAATATCGAAGTTTAAGCCTCTGTAAGATAAAACCTGCGGCATAATCCCCCGCTCTGACGCTTCATGCATATACATTTCTAGAGGCAATCTAAATGCCTGTAACCCGACAATAGCCATCAAGCTAACCCGCTCATTCACCTTCTTACCAAGTCTAGAAAAAGCAAAACCTCCTGATATAAATAGTATATAAATCGGCACCATCAAAAATGGCGGAGGAGTGGCATCTAACAAAGTAAGAACTCCGCTCCATGTTAGAACTACAGGAACAGACAGAATAAGTATAGCGCCTAAAGCCAACAGCCGTCTATGGTTTGGAAATAGAGCCCTTAGCTTACCAAAAACTACTGAACTAGTGACAAACACAAACAGAATCATCCCCCAATACGTAAAGACATCGTAGTGAGGAGCTATCAGCTCAAATTCACACAACATGACCATCTATTTTTTGTATAATTCTTTCAATTTGTTTTCTATGAATCCCCATATGTAGAGCTATTAGAGCAGACCATTGAAATGCATTTAACTCACCAAACCATGGATGCTTATGACTATTTTTGGAGTTGAGATTTTTGAGTTTTTTCAGATTTCTAGGAACTAGTTTTATAACCTTCTGAAACTCCTCCCAACTAGCTTCTCCTGAATCACAAGATGGCTTAACATTCTCTATTCTTACTTCATTTAATTCATCTTCATCATTCACAAGACTCTTGATCAGCTGAAACACACCAGTGTTAACTATATTCAAATGCTCTAGAGTCATATAACATGACCAATCTCGTGAACTATCTTCCATTCCAACAACACGGTCTACAACCACACGAGACTCTAAAGAATCAGTCCCCTTGCTCTCAACTAAATCACAAATCAAGTTTGCCTCCTTTGTAAACAGAGTCTCAAAATATCGGCGACTTCTTAGCCGCACTAAAAGCTTAAAGAAAAAATTCATAAGCACTTGCTCAACCCAAGGTAACCCCTCTCCAGGCTTCCCTAAATCCTTGTTTTCACTATTCAACTTCACTTGCATAATGCAATCATTAAACCATCTACTTGCAAAACACAAGTAACTTGTTACCTTTTTCTCATGTCCACTAAGAAATATCATCAAGACTGCTCTCCTTGCCCTTTAGCTGGAGCACTAGACGTAATTGGAGATCATTGGACTCTACTCATCATCCGCGACCTCATGCTCATGAACCGCCATGAATACAAGGACATGTTAGAAGCTTGGGAAGGAATCTCTACGAACATCCTATCTAACCGTCTCGCTAAACTCACTGATTCAAATCTCATCGCTAGTATTGCACACCCTGAGTCAAAACGACGTAAACTCTACTACCTCACCGAGGAAGGGAAATCGCTATTCCCAGTCATAGCCGAGATGACAATCTGGGGATTTAAACGAAAAGAAAATGACTTCATTCCACCTCACCTAAAAGAACTACTCACCGGAAGCAGAACCAAAGTAGAGAAAGCTATTTTAAAATCACTCAAGGACTGGGAAGAAAAACATCTAGCTGTTAGTTAGCTTTAAAGGGAATTCACACTAGAGAGATTTTACTGCACTCTCCAAGTCATTTATGATGCTGAAGAAAGTTGAAAGAGGCTCCCCCAACTAAGTCACTACTAATTGCTGCACCTCTTTGTTGATAAGAGCAGATTTCTCATGATAAGCCTTCTGGTATTCATATTTAGATTGAAGACGCATTAGCCACTCAGCTCGCACACCAAAACATCGCTCGAAACGTAGCGCACTATCAGCACTCACCCCTTTCCTGCCAGCGATAATATCAGTAAGCCTGCTTCGAGGTATATTCATAGCACGAGCAGCTTCAGCCTTTGACACCCCACTATGTTGTAAAGTATCCTCGATCAGTGAAGCCGCAGGATTAAGAATCCGCTTTGGCACTTTAGTTGTATCTCGTTTAATCATGTTTTTATCAGTTTTGAATCTCAATGTGTGTCTTCGATTAGCACTAAAAGAACATTCGTCATTTCCTCATTCTCCCACTCGAAAGCAATTCGCCAAGGAGACTTCCGAGAGTCTGCGTCTATTGAATATCGCTTAGTTCCCTTGAGTTTGTGGTAGTATAAATGAGGAGCCAACAGCAGATCTTTCTCATCAGCCGTGTCTAGTTGATCTAGGCGAGACTCCGCCCTCTCCACAACCAGAGACCCTATCTTCTTACGCTCTTTCTTGTTCAGATCATCTCCAGAGAATATTTTCTCAGTTAATTTATCTCCGAAGCTCTTGATCACCACTCACTGTAACCCTAAAGGAGAACATGTCAATATGTTTCAACTTTACTGGATCGAGAACAAACACTCACTTTAAGAAGAAACCTTTCTCATTGATTTTTCACAAAACTAGACCACCATACCCCCACAAGTCATGAGCCAAATTATTTTTAGTCCTACCGAGGAAATTATCGCTGATATCGCTGCTGGAAAAATCGTCATTGTCGCCGATGACCCAAGCAGAGAAAACGAAGCGGATCTAGTCTGTGCTGCCAGCAAGGCAACACCTGAAATCATCGCATTCATGGCAAACAATGGACGTGGTCTCATCTGCACCCCCATCACTGCGGAGCAAGCTAACAATCTTGAGCTACCTCAGATGAGCCATAGAAATACGGAATCTCTGAAAACAGCATTCACCGTATCAGTAGACGCGGCAGAAGGCATCACCACTGGTATCTCAGCCGCTGACCGAGCTCGCACTTGCCAGCTACTTGCCAATCCTAAGACCGAACCAGAAGAACTCGTTAAGCCTGGTCACATTTTCCCACTACAGTCAGCTGAAGGCGGCGTCCTGCGTAGAGCTGGACACACTGAGGCAGCTACTGACCTAGCCACCCTAGCTGGACTAGAGCCAGCTGGTGTCATCTGTGAAATCATGCACGAAGACGGAACCATGGCCACTGTCGGTGACCTCGGTGAGTATCAGGCTCAGCACGGCCTCAAAGCCTGCACCATCGCTCAGATCATCACGCACAGACGCAACACAGAGAAGCTCGTTCACAAAACAGAAATCATCGAGCTACCAACTGACTTCGGAAATTTCGAATGCCACCTCTACGAGAACGACGTCGATGACTCACACCACCTAGCTCTAACAAAAGGCGACATTTCATCTGACAAAGCAGTCACCGTCCGAGTCCACTCTGAGTGCCTCACTGGCGATGTCTTCATGTCTCGTCGCTGCGACTGCGGCGGCCAGCTTCACCAAGCTCTCAAAAGAATCTCAGAAGAAGGCGGCGTCCTACTCTACCTCCGCCAAGAAGGCCGAGGCATAGGACTCCCTGCTAAGATCAAAGCTTACAAGCTGCAACAAGGTGGACTCGACACAGTCGAAGCCAACGAGAAGCTAGGCTACGGTGCTGACCTCCGAGACTACGGTGTAGGTGCTCAGATCCTTCACGACCTCGGCGTCAGAAAGATCCGTCTCCTCACTAACAATCCTAAGAAAATGGTCGGACTAGAAGGCTACGGACTAGAAATCGTCGAGCAGCTCCCTATCATCGAGAAGCCAAACTCAGACAACGAGAAATACCTCCAGACCAAGAAAGACAGAATGGGTCACAGACTCTAGTAACTCACATCAGCGAATCACCTTTTTCATAATGCATCGTCGTTAAGATGCATCGATTTTTTTCACCACTGATCACACTAGAGAACATTGGAAAAAATAGGATTTAATGTCTTTGCTTTTGCGTTTTCTGCGCCTCTTTGTGGCAAATAAAGAAATCTAGCCGCAAAAAGCACAGAATTCTCAAAAACAGCATGAGATTCAGCTATAGGCGGGACTACTTCAGCCCTTCGATACCTTTCACAATCGCTTTACGAAGCTCCACAACGTCAACCTGACCGTTGTGGCGGAATAAGATCTTGCCCTCGGCATCGATCACTAAAGTGTGAGGAATAGGCCCCTGCCACTCTGTATCCAGCGCTTCGGCTAGCGCATCGAGATCTTCGCTTTGGTAATGATAGTTATTAGTTTTTCTCCCCTCTTTCTCCATCGCCTTTTTACCTCGTGGTGATGTCGGCAAATGCTGCTTCACTAGAAAATTCTCCACCTTGTCAGCATCATCTTTCGGATCGATAGAAATAGTGATCATATCAAATGGACGCTGCTGGTAGCGACGGTAAGTATCGATCAGCTCAGGGAACTCAGCGATACACGGTCCACAGCTTGTAGACCAAACATTAATCACACGGATCTTACCAGTCTTGTTAGTAACCAGCTCCTTCACCTGATCCACCGTCACAGGCTCCACGCTCACAGGCAGCGCATCCCATTCCTTCTGCTTCTTCACCACCCAGTCTTGCTTATAAGCCCACTTGGTAGAACAACCGAAAATTCTAGTCTTCGTCTTCTCCACAGGTTTTCCAGCCAGTAAATTATCGACAGCATCCTTCACCGTATTCTTCTTCGCAGGCCCAGGATTTCGCTGACCATTATCAAACTGACCTTGATACAGAAGCTTTCTCTCAGGGCCAAAGATAAATGTATGCGGCGTAGCCATCGCACCATAAGCCAATGCCACCTCCTGGGTATCTCCATCGTAGAGATATGGGAAAGTCAGCTTTCGCTCTGCCGCCAGCTCTTTCATCTCAGGAAAACTATCGCCAAAAACCGAATAACCATTCTCCCACAGCATAAGCGCTTTAGGTGAATTACTGGAAATAGCCACCACCTGCACACCCTTCTCAGCATAGTCTTTGGTAAATTGATTAATACGCCCCCAAGAAGCTCTCGCATCAGGACAGTGATTACAGGTGAAGATTACCACCAAATACTTAGCCTCTTTAAATGACTGCAGTGAGTATTCCTTATCATCCACCCCTTTCAGCTTAAATGCAGGCGCCGCAGTGCCGATATCGATCGTTTTAACAACTGGAGCCTTCTCAGCAGCATACAAATAACTAGAACTAGCTGTCACTGAGAGGACAACACCAGCGACAAAAGAGAAAAATGAAGAATTTGGTTTCATGGCTTCAACCTAGCAAGCGTGAATAATTCTGCAAACTGAAAAAATAACTAACAGAGAGATTGACACTCATCCCCTCAGAGGTTAACAAATGCCCGCACCAACTCCAAGGCGGAGTAGCCAAGTGGCCTAAGGCATCAGTTTGCAAAACTGACATTCGTGGGTTCGAATCCCACCTCCG